>JBCDHN010000149.1:0-6913 GCA_038749915.1 Verrucomicrobiota bacterium
CATGGACGGACCGAAACCCGGGAGGAGGGCTACTCAACCCATCTCATCAATCAATACGCGCTCGATTTCGTCAAACGCCACGGCCAATCTGACGAACCCTTTTGTCTGTATGTCGCCCACGAAGCAATTCACAATCCGGTCCAGGTTCCCGGTGATCCCGTGCGCCGAACCGAGGAGAATTGGGAACGCTGGAAATGGCGCGAAGTCAGCGAAGAAGAACGAATCGAGAAGTATCGCGGCATGACGCTTCCAATCGATAAAGGAGTCGGGCAGCTCCGAAACGCCCTCATCGAACTCGGTATTGAGAAGAACACGTTTGTACTCTTTTTCTCCGACAATGGCGCCGCCGGTGAGTTTCCGAGCGGCAGTCCGGATCTTCGCGGATCGAAAGGCTCGGTCTATGAAGGTGGCCACAAAGTTCCCGCGATCGCCTAGTGGCCGGACACGATTCCTGCGGGAACAGTTTCCAACGAAATGATGATCTCGCTCGACGTCATGCCGACACTCCTGTCCATCGCCGGAGTCAACGCCTCCAACTTGGATCTCGACGGAGTTGATCTCACCCAAACCCTTCAGAACCAGACTGCGCTCTCACCGCGTCCCCTGTTCTGGGCTTCGCTTTCCAACAGGGGCGGCCGCTCGGAAGCGATGCGCGAAGGGAATTGGAAATTGGTCGTTCAACACCCCAAAGCCAAGCCCGGCAGCTTCGAACATGAGACCATCGAACTCTTTCACCTGGAGGACGATCCGGCAGAAACAAGGAACATTGCAAAGTCGGAACCGGAGCGTACCGCAAACATGGTGAATCGGCTCAAGCTCTGGTATGCCGAAACCCAAAAAGGAGCCACTCCGCAGCCTGGAGGATGGTAACCAAAAAGATTGGTTCCCTTTTTCCGAGACCAAACGAACATACGGTGGGAGGATTCTCCACTCATGAGCCAATCTCAACCAATCAGCCATCCACACCTCGGGCCACCGGAAGGAAAAACTCATGTCGTCGTTCTGGGAGGCGGCTTCGGTGGACTGGAATTCTGCAAGGAGCTCGACAACTCGGAGCGTTTTCACATCACACTGATCGACCGGCAGAATCACCATCTGTTTCAGCCGCTCCTCTATCAGGTGGCCAGCGCCGGTCTTGCCGCTCCGGAGATCGCCCAGCCTCTTCGCTCGATTTTGAGCGAACGCACGAACCTCGATGTGCTGATGGAAGAAGTTACCGCAATCGATCTTGATGGGAGCGAGGTAACTACCAGCGAACGGACGCTCAACTATGATCATCTTGTCATCGCTCTCGGCGTCAAGACGAGCTATTTTGGGAATGACCATTGGGCAGATCATTCCCATGGGTTGAAGTCTCTTCGTGACGCGACGCAGATGCGGACGGAAATTCTCAAGGCGTTTGAATTGGCCGAAGCGAGCGACGACGAGGACGAAATTCGCAGGCTGATGACCACGGTGGTGATAGGCGGGGGACCCACTGGCGTTGAACTTGCCGGCTCGTTCGCGGAGCTGGCGCAGCGCGTCATGGCACACGATTTCCGTCGTATCAATCCCCGGGACACTCGAATCATTCTGGTGGAAGGCGCCGATCGCCTGTTGACGATGTATCCGGAGGATTTGTCTGCCTACACCAAGCGTTGCCTCGAAGAGAAAGGCGTCGAGGTTCGGGTCGATTCGATGGTCGAAGATGTCGGCGAAGGCTACGTTATCGTGGCCGGTGAACGAATCGAAACCGCCAACGTTCTCTGGGCAGCCGGGGTCGAAGCACCGGCAATCGTCCGCGATCTTGGAGTGGAAACGGATCGGGCCGGTAGAATCAAGGTGAAACCTGACTTGAGCCTCCCCGGGCATCCTGACGTCTTTGCGATCGGAGACATTGTTTCCCTCATCGATGCCAATGGAAAAGCCGTTCCCGGTCTCTGCCCTGCAGCGATCCAAATGGGTGACTATGTGGCGCGTCACCTGAGTCGTGGCCAAACCGGTCCCTACAAGTATCGCGACAAGGGAAGCATGGCCACAATTGGCCGAAGCGCCGCCGTCGCGGAAAGTGGCGGAGCCAAGTTCACCGGCTTTGTCGCGTGGATGATGTGGCTCTTCATCCACCTTCTCTTCTTGATCGGGTTTCGCAATAAAGTGGCCGTTTTCTGGCAGTGGGTTTACTCCTATTTTACCTACCGGCGTGGAGCCCGGATCATCACCGGTGTGGAAACTTCAACGGGTTAATCCTGACTTGATCACCGCTTGCTTCGTCCCCAAGCTAAGGGATGAGCAGCCACGTTTATGAGTTTGGTGCGACTGGAGACGGACGCACCGATGATACCGAGGCGATTGAACATGCGATCCGGGACGGCGAAGGATCCATCATTTTCAATCGGGGAAACTTCCGCGTCACCCGCACCCTCGAGGTTCCTCTGACTGAGACTGGACGCATCGGTATTGATGGATCCAACGGAACTGCAAAGCTGATCATGGCCGGACCCGGACCGGCCATTCGACTGGTGGGAACGCACGGTGGAACCGCCAGCCCCCGCAGTGTGAAACCCGAGATCTGGCAGCGCGAACGAATGCCCCAAATCTCGAATCTCGAGATCGAGGGTGCTCATCCTGAAGCAGATGGCATTCAGCTTGTTGGCACGATGCAGGCAGTCATCCAAGGGGTTGGGCTTCACCAACTGCGACACGGAATTCATCTCCATGAGCGAAACCGGAATGTGATCATCTCCAACTGCCAGGTCTATCACAACACCGGCATTGGCATCTTCCTGGACCGGGTCAATCTGCATCAAATCAATATCACCGGCAGTCACATCAGTTACAATCGGCTCGGCGGTATCCGCATCGAAGGGTCCGAAATTCGAAATCTGCAAATCACGGGAAACGACATCGAATATAACAACTTCAAAAACTTCGATGCAGCGAAGCCAAACGAGCCGACTGCAGAGATTTATATCGACTCGCGAGGCCAACCCGGCGATGTGCCGCGTCCCTCGGTGCGCGAGTTCACGATTGCGTCAAACACGATTCAGGCAACCCACAGCCCGAACGGCGCCAACATCCTAATTATCGGTCCCGATCCCAGTGGGAAGCTGCCGGTTGGGATGGCTGCGATCTCCGGCAACCTGATCGGTAATCAGGCAATCAACCTTCATCTCCAACACTGCAGTGGGATTGCCATTACGGGGAACCATATTTACGGAGGATACCAACACACCCTTCTACTCGAGGACAGTCGCGAAGTCACGATCGGGTCCAACATCATCGGTCATAACAATTGGACTGAGACTCGTCAGATCGACAACAACATCAGCCTCCGCAACTGTTCCGACTGCGTGCTGAGTAACCTCCAACTGCGTGGTGCTCCGGCGGGAAAGACGAACTGGAATGAAACATGGCACGGGAGACCTCCCCGAGTTCACCGCGCGCTGCTGGAGATTGTAAAGTCGAAGCGAATCAACGTGAGTGGCTGTCAGTTTCTCGATCCCAATCCAACAGGAATTCACCTCGAAGATTCTCACTCCGTGAGCGTTGGAGGCTGCCAGATCAACGACCATCGAAATCCCCAACTCATGAAGAACTCCGTTATCTGGAGAGGCGTTGGGACCGGAAACCTGATGAGCAACAACATTTTCAGCGCCTCTCTTGAAGTCGGCTCCAATGTCGAAGTTCAACAGACCGGAAATCTTTCGGCCTAGACCTAGCCTAACTCTCTCGGAGCAAACTTTTCGCAAGGGCGTAGCCTTCTCCGTCTGCATTCTGTCTGGCGTTGGCAAACAGGGTCGAGATTCGGGTGCGAGAGTTTCTGCAGAAGTAGCGCATCGAACGAAGGACAGTTTCCTCGTCTTCGCCGTCGTCCAGAACCTGCTGGGCCCGAGCACATGTCACACTCATGGCAAACAGCTCAGCACCAATATCAACAAACCGTCCCAGTTGAACCTGCTTCTTCTCGAGCTTTGGACCGTAGCGCATCATGGAGTGGAACAGATTCCGAGCCAGTCTTCTGCTCAGTCCTCTAACCTTCTTCAATTCGCGCCGAACTTCGGGATTCAGATCCTTCGGCAAGCTGCCAAAGCGCGGAAGCCACAGCATCGGATACCAACGGCTGTAAAAGAGAGCGCTGCGCCACACTGCGCGAAGCCGGGTTTCGCGATCGAGGGTGGTATTGAGCACAGGCCCCCCAATCTTCAGATGCGGATCCAGCGCCTCGCGAGCGATGAAGAGTCGCATGATTTCGCTGCTCCCCTCAAAGATCGTGTTGATTCTTGCATCACGGAAAAACCGTTCAATCGGAATCGCTTCGTCTCCGCGGTTCCGAAGACTGTCGGCTGTTTCGTATCCTCGACCTCCCCGAATCTGCATCGTGTCGTCAACCATTCGCCACCCCTGCTCAGTTCCCCACATTTTGCCAAATGCCGCTTCCAGACGAATGTCATTCTTCTTGTCAAGGTCCACCAAACTACTGGTGAACAACGTCATCGCTTCAATTGCAAACGCATCCGCCGCCATCTTTGCCAGTTTCTGAGCAATCGCGTCATGTCTGCCAATCTGGGAACCCCACTGGACCCGTTTCGATGCCCAATCGAGGCTCCATTCGAGACAACGGTTCGCCATACCTGCACAAGCGGCAGGAAGCGTAATCCGCCCTGTGTTGAGCGTGCTCAAGGCCACCTTCAACCCCCTGCCCTCCCCCAGCACAATATTCTCCTTGGGAACACGAACGTTCTCAAACGTTACCACCCCGTTGTAGAGCGCCTTCAGTCCCATGAACCGGCAACGGTGCGTGATTTCCACGCCTGGCATATCCATCTCCACAATGAACGCGGTGATGCTGCGGCTGTGTTCGAGTTCGGTTTCCGACTCCGCATTCCGGGCCATGACAATAATCATTCCGGCTTTGACCCCATTTGTGCACCAGAGTTTCTCTCCATTGATGATATAAGACTGTCCATCTTCGCTAAGAATCGCTGACGTCTTCATCTTGGCCGGATCTGATCCCACATCAGGCTCGGTCAGGGCAAACGCTGAAATCTCGCCCGCAGCACAACGCGGGAGACATCGCTTCTTCTGTTCTTCCGTGCCAAAGGCGATCAACGGCTGAGGAACGCCGATCGACTGATGCGCACTGAGCAAGGCCGTCAGGTTTCCGCAATAGCTTCCCAGCTCCATCGCCGCTCGTGAATAATTGGTCTGGCTTAGCCCGAGGCCGCCATACTCCTTGGGAATCTTGATGCCGAAGGCACCGAGTTTTCGGAGACCATCGAGCACTTCCTCTGGCACTTCCCCCTCCCGATCAATTGCGTCTGCATCGACGTGCTCTAGCAGAAATTGACGCAGTTTCTTGATGAAGGCATCGCCTTCCGCTTTGTCCTCGGCACTCTGCTGTGGAAACGGGAGAAGCCGGGAAAAATCGGGATCACCCATAAAAAACGAGCCGGCGAAGCTGCCTCCTCGCGTGGTTTTCTCGCGGGCCGCTTCGGCCATCTCCAGCGCGGCGCGCTCGCCTTCGCTCATTTTTGACGTATCAATCAAGTTGGGAGACTGTTTCGGTTTGGGGGAGGTTTTTGAATTCATAGTTTTTTTGAGATTCGTGTTAGGGTTACATCTGGGCTTCGTCAGCCATCACACCACGGGCAGCCTCAAATCGTTCCTCGAACTCTGCTTCGCCCATCGTTTCGAGATACCGCATGGGGCCGCCGCGATGGGGAGCCCAACCCGTGCCCATGATCATTGCAAAATCGATGTCATTCGTGGACTTAACGACTTTTTCCTCCAAACAGAGCTTCGCTTCTTCCACCGTCAATCCGGCCAGAAAGGTTGAAATGGTGGTGCGTGCGATCGAGTTCTGGCGCCCTGAGGACCGAAGATCGAGAGCCTCGGAATGAAGCCCCGGCTTTCGCTTTTTCTTCCCATACTGAAAAAAGCCGGCACCGGACTTGCGCCCAAGATAGCCATGCTCGACCAGCTTTCGCAAAATCGGAGGAGTGGCAAGACGCTCACCGAAACTCGATTGCATGGTGTCAGCAACGTGCATCGCGACTTCCAATCCAATTTCATCCAACAATCGAAGCGGGCCCATCGGCATTCCAAAATCAAGCATTGCTTCATCGATCTCATGCGGATCCAATCCACCGTCAAAGAGCTTCCCGGCGGCGATGAGATAGGGCATCAGGATTCGATTCACCAGGAAACCCGGCGAGTCGCTCACGATTACGGGTAGCTTCCCGATTTTCCTCACAAATCGGAGCGCGGCTTCGGCCGCCTCCGGGGCTGTCTGTTCGGCAATGACAACCTCGACCAGCTTCATTCGATGAACGGGATTGAAGAAATGCAGACCGAGAATGCGTCCCGGGTTGGTGATTCCTTCCGCGACCGCCAATTCTCCAATGGGAAGGGCTGACGTGTTCGTCGCGAGGATCGCATCGTCGCGAGTTCGTTCACAGAGATCGGCAAAGATCTTTTTCTTGAGGTCGAGATTCTCAACCGCGGCTTCAATCACAACATCCTGCTGGTGAAGCGGCACCTGGCCGACCATTGGAGAAACACCCTCGATCAACCGCATGGCTTCATGCTTGGAGAACAACCCGCGTTTCACCCCACCAACGTAGGTTTTGTGAATCGCCTGTATCCCGGCAGCAACCCTCGTGTTATCGATGTCTTGCAGAACGACCGGGGTAGCGCGCGAACTGATCCATTGGGCAATTCCCGCCCCCATCACTCCAGCTCCTATCACTGCAGCACGCTTAGTTGATTTCGGCAGGGGATTAACTGCCGAATCATGCAACAATCGTCGCGAACGTTGTTGCAGCACACACCCCCGAATCAGATTTCGGCCAGCCTCGGTTTGGAGCAAATCGTGAAGCGCGACTTGTTCGCGCTCGAGCGACTCCGCCTCGCTTCCACTTGCACCGCGGCAAAC
>JBCDHN010000150.1:0-6904 GCA_038749915.1 Verrucomicrobiota bacterium
CGCGGGCGAAGAAATCCGCGTCGGCCGCGAAGCCTTCTTGAAGGACGCCAACATCGCGTTCGACCTGCCCGAGGACAAGCGTCCGCCGGATCACGTCAGCGTCCTCTACGTCGCCCGCGCGAATCGCCCAACAGCAAAACTCGAGGAAGCCCCTCAACATCAGTGATTTGAGCGAAGGCAGGGTTGACTTTACGAGCAGGCTTCTTTTTGGGGGCGTCCTGCGCCACCGCCGGGAACGCAAGGAGCAACGCGGATAAAAAGCTGAGTCTTGCAGCAAACCAAAAACTTAGATCAGGGGATATCATGCGGCAACGAAAGCGTCCGCTCACGACGTTGCAATTTGTTTCTGCGAACGTAATTTCGCCCTATGACTCCCGAATCTGAAATAGGCACGAAGATCGCCAAGACCGGTATCATTGCCGTCTTGATGATCGAGCGAGAGGAGGACGCCGTACCGGTCGCTCGTGCGTTGTTGAACGGTGGGGTCGAGGCCATTGAGCTTACCCTTCGCACGGACGCTGCCCTGGCGTCCTTGTATCGCATCCGGCACGAAGTGCCTCAAATCATGGCCGGTGTGGGAACGATCATCAGCCCCCGACAGGTCGGGCAGGTCAAAGACACCGGTGCTCATTTCGGGGTCGCACCCGGCGTTAACGCCGAGGTGGTGATGCATGCCAAGCACAACGAGTTGCCCTTTACCACCGGAGTGATGACCCCCACCGACATTGACCAAAGCATCACGCTGGGCTGTCGGCTCCTGAAGTTTTTCCCGGCAGAGTCTGCCGGAGGACTGAAGCACCTTGGCAACATCGCAGCGCCTTATCAGCATCTCGGGTTGGGCTTTATCCCTCTGGGCGGAGTAAATCAGGGCAACCTACGGGAGTATCTGGATTCGCCCTTGGTCTCGGCGGTCGGAGGTTCCTGGCTGGCGCCGAAGGATCTGATTTCCGAGCAGAATTGGGATGAGATCTCACGGCGAGCTGAGCAAGCCCGAAAGGTCGCCGATCAGACGTAGGCAAGTAGTTGTGTCTTGAGAGAGCTTTGAAGCGCGTTCATGGTCGAAAGCCATGAGAAGACTTGTCGTAGCGACCCACAACTCTCACAAAACCGATGAGATTCGCAGGATGCTGGAGGGTCAGTTTGAGGAAGTCATCGACTTGAACCAGTTTCCCGAAATTTCGCCGGCCATTGAAGATGGAGACACTTTTGAAGCGAACTCCAAAATCAAAGCGCTCCATGCGGCTGCCGTTCTCACAGATAGCAGCGTTCTTGCCGATGACTCTGGTTTGGAGGTCGATTCTCTGAATGGGGAACCAGGCGTATATTCTGCAAGGTATGCCGGTGAATCCGCATCCGACGCGGAGAACCGCGCAAAGCTCCTTTCCAGCATGAAGGACCTCGAATCCCGTTCGGCCAGATTCCGTTGTGTCCTTGCATTAGCACGCGGAAAGGAAATTCTGCACCTCGCTTCTGGCGCTGTCGAGGGTGTGATCGCGAGAGAGGAACGGGGAGAGAACGGATTTGGCTACGATTCTCTCTTCATCCCGGAAGGCCATGACGAGACTTTTGGAGAACTGCCGAACGAGACGAAACAGACGATGAGTCATCGCTCCCGCGCCCTTGCCAAAATGCTTCAGCATCTTCAGCCATAGCCACCTTTGAAGTACAAAAAATCGTCGCTCTTGGTCCCACCCAAGAGCGACGATTGCGTAAAGAACTAATTAAACAAACACACTAATCTAACCTATCTCACGATCGAATTAGAAATTGATTCGGCCTGAGACGAGAACTGGAACTGACCAGAAATTACCTTCTGCATCATTCAGCTCTTCGAGCTCAAAGTCGGCCAAGTCGGAATCATCTTCATCAAGCCCAGTCTGGTAGGCGATGCCGCTTTCGATTCCGAGGGTGAAATTTTGAGTGATGTCGTAGTCGATTCCGAACGAGAAGAGCAGGCCGAGGGCGACTGAATCGTCATAGAGAGTCACGTCATTGTAGGTGCTTCCATGATGCCCTTCCTCAGCGATGAAATTGACGCCGACCTCATCGACGAACCGAATTCCAGCTTCAAATCCGACGAACGGACGGAGACGGCCCATTCCGAAGTCGCGCTCATATCCAACCGCGATTCCCCAATCCTGGTAGTCGTGGAAGTCGCCTGTGAGCGTGCAGTCGTCGATGTATCCCAGTGGAGTAAGCCCTCCATTGAATTCCGTGCGGGAAAACCGGAGATAGACGCGACCGTTGTTTTGCTCACTGAAGATCGGATTCTTCCCGGTGGTCGAAAAACTGCTGCCGAGATTCAATCCGACCCGCAGGCTGAAGGAGTTGCCGGCATCATAGATGTCATCAATCGAGCGGCCGTGAATTTCAGCGCTGGTCTTGTAACCCTTTCCGCCAAAGACCGATTTATCGAGTGACTTGTTCACGCTGCTGGTGAGTTCTCCGTCACCAACGGCGAAGACCCAACCACCGGTCGCCTCGAGGAAGAGATTACGCGATTTCTGGTAGTTGCTTTCGATAACGGCTTTTCCCAATGAGGAAGGAGCCATGACGGATTCCAGAGATTCGGAATCGGTCTCGGTAGTTTCCGTGAGGGATGCCAGGTGAAGGTCATCGCCAGCACTTGCGAAGGAGCCAGCGAGGAGGCTGACGAGGGTTATTTGGAGGATGGATTTCATCAACATACGTGTTCGATTTCCTACAAAATATCATAGAGATCATAATAGTCAATTAATATTAAATATCTATATATCTGAACAAGATTGGAGATATACCGTCACCCTTCGCCCTGAATCCCTGCATGCCTCTCCCTTTGATCTCAGGCAAACTTTGCGATCACTCTGCGGAGAGTGAGCCCTTGCACCGCGATGCTGAAAATAACGACGACGTAAGTCATCGTAAGCAAAATGTCGCGGGCCTCAATGAATTCAGCGGGAAGAGCCAATGCCAACGCAACCGAGATCCCCCCACGCAATCCCCCCCAGGTCATGATGGGGACGGCTCCCTTGCTGAAAGGGCGAAACTTCGCCAAAATCCCGACGGTGGAGCAAACCGCCGTGAATCGGGCGGCAAGAACCAGGGGAATGGCCAGCACCCCGAGCAGAAGTGCACTTCCATCGAGCGCGAGAATCAACACCTCCAGCCCAATGAGCACGAAGAGGACAGCATTGAGGATCTCGTCGACAAGCTCCCAAAACTTGTCGAGATGCTCGCGAGTCTTTTTTGACATTGCCAAGGTTCTTCCATGATTTCCGATCATGAGGCCGGCGACCACCACCGCAAGCGGGCCTGATGTGTGAAGCCGCATCGCCAGGGCGTAACCTCCGGCAACGATGGCAAGCGTGATCAGGACCTCGACCTGATAGTTCTCAATTCTCCTTAGCATCCAATACCCCAAACCGCCGAGAACAAGCCCGAACACAATTCCTCCAACCACCTCAACCAGAAGAATGTGGACGATGTGACCACCTGAAACATGACCATCCGGACTTGTCGCGATCCCGAGAATCGCCAAAAACACAACCACCCCGATGCCATCATTGAACAACGACTCACCCGTGATCTTCGTTTCGAGGGTCTTTTTAACGCCAACCTTTTTCAAGATCCCCAGAACAGCGACCGGATCCGTCGGCGAAATGAGCGCTCCAAACAGCAGGGCCTCGATATAGCGCACTTCGATTCCAAATGCTCCGAGCAAAAACCACGTTCCCGTCCCAATAATCGCGGTGGACAGAACAACCCCAACCGAAGCCATGATCCCAATCACCCGCCGCTGCTGTCGCAGATCATCCAGATTGACATGAAGCGCCCCGGCAAACAGCAGAAAACACAACATCGTCTGCATCAACGCCTCGTTAAAATCGACCTGGGCAACGATGTTGGTGGCCGATTCCCGAACACTGGGAAAAATGGAGCCCAGAAGAATCAAGGCCACCGAGAAAAGGAGGGCGAAAAGCATCACCCCGATCGTGGTCGGAAACCGGTTAACCCTCGCGTTAACATAGCCGAAGACGGCGGTAACGGTCAAAAGGAGCGCGATCAGTTCGAAGATTTCCATGGCTAGAGGCGACTGATAGAGGGTAACCCCTGTAGCCGTCCAGTCGCGATTCGCCAAGAAAACCTCAAACTTTTCCGAAAAACGCAAAATCGCTAATTGATGATTGCCTCTGGATTTGCTTTAAGGAGATACTACCATTGCCTAGCCTTCACCGATTCCCGCCCCGTACTTTGGATGTAAAAGGGCGGTTGCATGAGGAACAAGGCCCCAATCGGTTATGAGTGACCGCTATCAAATCCAGGAAAAAATCGGCCAGGGAGGCTTGGGGGCCGTCTACAGGGCTTTCGACTCGCAGCTCAAACGTGAGGTCGCTCTGAAGCGCATTCTCACCCCGGAACAGGCGAACAAGGAGGACGTTGAAGAGGCTGCTCAGAAGCTGATGAAGGAGGCGACCGTCATGTCGTCGCTCAATCACCCGAACATCGTTACGGTTTTCGACATTGGTCAAGACGAGTCCGGCGGATTTGTGGTCATGGAGTTGTTGGACGGGGAAACGCTTGACGAAACTGTCGGCAGAGGCTTGCTGACCCTGAACGATTTCTCAGAGGTCGTGAATCAAACCCTCGAAGCACTGATTGCTGCGCAGTCCGTGAACATGCTGCACCGGGACCTCAAGCCCGGGAACGTGATGGTCATCTGGAGAGCGAGTGGGAAGTTTCAGATCAAGGTTCTCGACTTCGGCCTTGCTAAAATCAGTGACGCCCCTTCCGTCCAGACAATCGATCAGGGGGACGCGATCCTCGGCTCCATTTACTTCATGGCTCCCGAGCAATTTGAGCGGCTCAAGCTCGACTTTCGCACAGATCTATATGCGATGGGTGCCATCTACTACTTCAGTTTGACTGGGAAGTATCCCTTTGATGGCGAGTCCGCTCCTCAAGTGATGGCGGCCCACCTGCAACACAAGGTCAAGCCGCTCAAGGAAGTTCGCCCGGACCTACCGGACGATGTCTGCCAGTGGGTCATGTGGCTCATCAACCGCGATATGAAGCGGCGTCCGGCCGACGCCAGGGAAGCTCTGGAACGCTTTCCCCCGGTCGCGGCAACCTCCAGTGGCCCGGTGTATGTTGCCCCGGAAGAGGAGATTGCAGAAGCCATTCTCGTTCCCGAAGAACCCTCCAATCAAGGCGTCAATCCGGCAACGGGCCAACTTCAGGTTGGCGGTAGTCCCCGGGTTATGAAAACCGGGCCGCAGCCGACCACCAAGCGATCCACGGGTCCTCAAACCGGCCCACATCAGACAGGAGGAGTCACCAGCGCCACTTCCTCAACCGGTGCCATCAGCTCCCATTCCGCCACGGTCGAACTGAAATACCAGGAGGAAGCCCGGAAGAAACGCCGCGGCATGATCATCGGTACGGTCGTCAGCCTGACCATCATCATTCTTCTTGGAGCCTTCTTTTTGCTTGGAAAACTTGCTGAAGCCGACAAAGCCAAACGCATGGCCAATCTGGCCGACACGGCGCGCGGCAATGCGGAAGATGTCGGTCTAATCGTCCATTTCCTCGACCCGGACCACTCCGATCCCCGCGCGCTTCGCGTTCTTAAGGAACTGGAAGGGCCAGGTGTCTACGACGCGATCCTGCAGGCCCTGACCAATGCAGCTCCCGGGCGAGTTCGGATGTATATCATGGATACGGTGGCGAGCCGTAACATGCCGGAGGCCTACAGCGATGTATCGCGCATTTTCAGCACTTCACCCGACCCCAAAGAGCGGAGCCTGGCCGCCAAAACCATTCGGATCATAGCTCGGGACGAGCATCTCGACAGTCTTCTGGAGCATCTACAAAAACCGGGTATTGCAAGTGCCGACCGGGAACTGCTGGAAAGGGCGGCCATCATGATCCTGCGCAAGAACGCCGACGTTGAGAAACGAACCTCTCCCATTCTCAATGCAATGAATTCCAGCACAGGTGATCATCGCAAATCCCTCTGCCGAATTCTTGGAGCGCTTGGCGGAAAAGCCGCGGAGGCAAGAATCGCCCGTATCTTTAAAGAGGAAGATCCTGCCTATCAGGGCGATGCCATCCTCGCCCTGAATTACTGGCCGGACAAAAGCGCTCACAAGCTCCTCTCGGAGACCATCCAGAACTCAAACAATGCTGCGCTGAAAACCGCTGCAACAAGGGCATACATCCGCATGCTGGGCCTCCCCAATCAAAAACCAGTCGATACCAATGGGTGGAAACTGGCATTGGACGCAGCCTCCAACTCCGACAAGCAGCGCGTCTTCGGGCTGATGGTTGATCGTCCACTTCCCGCGACCGTCAACTTCCTCAAAAATACCAAACTGGCCGGAATGGATTCCATCCAGAAGCAGCTCATTGATCAGCTCGAGAAATCGATCGCATCGATGCCGACTCTTAAATCCGGACAACTCCTCAAAGCGAGCGATGGCGAAATTCGCGGCGAGTCCAACGGCGGATACATCAATCGCGCTTCCGGAATTTTTGAAGGATGGGCTTCCCCGAGCACCTGGATCCAGTGGGAGGTCAAGATTCCTGAGCCCGGCACCTATACGGTTGAGGTTTCCCTGTCCTGCGACGCATCCCCCGGCAGCGGTTTCGCCGTGCTATGCGCTGGCAAACAGTTATTCGGTAAGACTCAGCGGACTGGAGCTTGGGACGACTTCAAATTCGTCAAGGTGGGCAACAATCCCGAGATCACGTTTGATGCCAAAAGCGTGGGGCCTCAGATGATCTTCCTGAAAGCGGGACGCGTGGTTCAGCCACGCATCGCCGATATCCAAGGAATCCGACTTACGAAGAAGTAATCGGAGGAATGATCACCGGTGGTGGTGGTGGTGCTGTCGAGACCGCAGGATCAGGCACGCTTTCAAAGACG
>JBCDHN010000151.1:0-6902 GCA_038749915.1 Verrucomicrobiota bacterium
CAAGCGCCTGCTTGTAGGCTTCGGTTGCGGAATGAACTTCGTCCCTCGCTGCGATGACATCCGGCCGACTCCAAGCTTCTGCCAAGACTGCTCGAATCCGCTCGCGATCTTCCTGAGACAGCTTTTGTTCTCCGGACCCTTTTCCGCCAGATTTTGGCGATTTGGAATTGCCGCCCTTGTCTTGGCCAAGTGAAATCCCGAGACCGAGTGCAAATACCAGCGGTAGAAGCAGGAAACGGAGATTTTCTCGGACCAAATTCGTCATCAGGGATAGAACCCGGTAGTCCAGAATTGGTTGCGCGCAAGATGATGGAACGGTGAAGAAGTTCGAATGACTCGAAAATCTGTGATTAGAACAAAATCAATCCCTGAAAAGCAGAGGTAAGTGACGATCTTTTCGTAATCTACGATTTTTCACCTTGACGGTTAAGCGCCGCTTTTTAACACTCGGAACTTCACGGACGCGGTAACGCGCCTGAGTTTATGGCTTCGGCCATTGAGAGGGAGTCTTTGAGTTGATGCTTCTGGGGAGGTAGCATTGCTGATTGGCTCCCTCTCTTCTTTTCAGCAGCAACTCTCCAATCGCAGTCAGTCCTTGTTGCGGAGACTAACGTTTAGAATTTCGAGTTGGGCGCGAATATGCTCCAAATCCTCTTCCGCCACTGCCGGCACCCGTATTTTGACGCGATTCCAGTGAAAGGGAATCAGTGACATCGGAATCCGTGCCTCGAAAGGAGTGAGCTCGCGATCCCATTTGGCGAGATCCATGCTGAAACTCTCGTAGTCCTGCTGTTCCTGAATCTTGGGTGGCTTGGGACCGAGTCGACCTTTGAGACGAGCGGAAGTGACCGTCATCCCCAGCGGATTACCAATCATCAGTTCGAGTTCATGACCGGAAAGCGTCTTGGTATGTCCGGCAATCGTGATGGGGAAGCTACCGTAGGGGGTATTCAACATGGTCGCTCCCTTTTGCGAAATACTCATCTGGGTATACGCCTCTTCTTTGGTGGCCCGGTTGACCAGACTCGCCCGATCAATCTCCATTTTGAAGCGGATGAACCGAAGCTCCGCGAGGCGTTCCGCCGGGATCACCAATCCGATCAAGGTCCAGTCATCCGGAGCAAGCGACGTCACGAAATTCGCCTCAAACTTCTTCAGCGATCCCTCCCATTGATCAAAGTTTCGGATGTAGCTTTCATAGTCGGTAATCTCCGAATTGTTCGGTGGCGGTGATCCATAATCCCCGTAGATCCGAAACTGATGGACGAGAAGGCCGCTGGGATTGCCGATCCGAAGCGTCAGGCGATAGCCATTCTGGGTTGCTTCCTGCTCCACAAGTTCAATCAGGAAAGAGCCGTGTTTGGTGCGGGCGACCGCGTGGCCTTCGTATTCCAGTCCAAACGCGGCCCAGGTCTGGCCCGTTTGAATCACATCCTGCATCTGATTGAAACCTCGGAACGTCCGCTGGAGCTTCTCGTTCTGAACGCGCAACTCCTGAACGACCGCATCGCGGATTTGGCCCTGGGACTTCTCCGTATCGATCACCCGTTGTTCCAGACTGGCAAGGCGATCTCGGTCCGGAGAAGCTGCAGTGGCGCGCAGGGCATCCAATTCCTCTTCCATATCGAGCAGGCGCTTGGAGAGACGGTCGATATGGTCCTGGCTGGCATTGCTGCGAAAACAGCTGCACAACAGGGCAAGTGGAGCGATCAAAATCGCGCACTTGGCGAGGTTTGAGAGAGAAATCGTCATCATCGAAAAGTTCGGAAAACTTAGTCGTAAACCTATCATGGCATCTACGGAACTGGCCACCAATTTGGCCAACAGTTTGTTAGACTAATCAGGCTCGAGACCTTTCACCTGAATCAGTTCCTAGTTGCTCGACTGGAAGGCGGCAAGTATGAAGCTCGTTCGCGAACATCATGAACCCTGCGGAAATCGCCAAACAGTTTGAAATGGAGGGACGCCTCGTCACGGTCGAGGCGCTTCATTCCGGCAACGTGAACGACACCTATCGGGCGATTTTTCGGACCACCTTCGATGAGCAGCAATTCATTCTGCAGAAGATCAATCAGGCCGTCTTCCCTTCGCCGGAAAAAGTCATGGCGAATATCTCCGCCATTACTACCCATGCTCATAACAAGATCAGGAGCGAAGCGGATCTTGCCGACCGGATTTGGCAACTCCCCAAAGTGATTCCGGCCAGTGGAGGACGGGACTTTGTCAGGGATGATCGTGGTGATGTGTGGAGAGGGTTGTCCCTCATCGCTTCAGCGAAGTCCTACGAACGGGTCAACTCCGTCGAACATGCGGTGGAGGCGGGAGAGGTTCTCGGCCATTTTCAGCGTCTGATCGCGGACTTTCCCGTGAGTGAACTCGAGGACACCTTGCCGGGTTTTCATATCACTCCGGGCTATCTGCAACAGTTTGATCGCGTCTTGACCACGGACGAAGGCCAAATGCGGGCTGATTCTTCAAGTGAGGCACGACGACTCGCCAAATTTGTCCACGAACGTCGCGAATTTGCGGGAATTCTGGAAGAGGCCTGCCAAAAGGGAGAATTGCAGCTCCGTCCCATTCATGGTGATCCAAAGATCTCCAATATCATGATCGATGATTTCTCCGGAAAAGGGACCGCGATCGTGGATTTGGACACGGTGAAACCCGGTTTGATCCATTACGATTTCGGTGACGCGGTCCGAAGCGCCTGCAATCCCGGGGGAGAAGAGACAACTGATCTGGACGAGGTCTTTCTCGATCTGGACCTTTTTGGAGCTCTTGTGCGCGGCTATTTGCGGGAAGCCGGACCGTTTCTCACCCCAGCTGACCGAAACTACCTTTTCGATTCGATTCGTCTGATCACCTTTGAATTGGGGCTTCGATTCTACACCGATTATCTCGCTGGAGATGTTTACTTCAAAGTCACTCATGATCAGCAGAACTTGGATCGCGCTCGGGTGCAGATGCGACTTTGCGAGAGCATTGAGGCTCGCGAATCCCAAATTCGCCGGGCATTGGACGGAGTTTAGCCCAGATCTAAACCCGAGGTTTGGGCATCGACTTCAACTCCGCCTCGATTTCCTTTACTCGTTCGAGGGACTGAACCAGCTGATCCGCCGGGAGCGACGGATCCTTGAGTCTCGCTTTGGCCTCTCGCAGTTGCCGACCGAGCACTTCCCGCTGAATCGCCATCCAGCAGTCTTCCGCCAGTTCAACGGACGAGGGGGGCGCTTTTTCGTCATTGAGCCAATTCAAGGCGCGTTTTGCCTCCTCCGGGAGCGTTTCCAGAAACTGGTGTTGGGATTGGGGATCCTCGGGGTCAAAGTCACCATCCCACAGGAGGGTCAAGAGTTGGGAACCAGGCAAAAAATCCAGAACGGTGCGGTCTGCATGCTCGAAAATCCATTCCCGAGCTTCTCCGTTGTTCGCCATCAGTCTGGTCAGGGTGCGGAGCACGTTGGAGGGAGGAAGAATGTCCGGTGCGCTTTCAATCGTCTTCTGTCGCGCCGCTTGTCGAATTGCCCGCATCTGCTCGCGTTGCCGCATTTGGCTGGTAGCGCCCTCGATGTCGTCTGAAGCGACTCCTAAGAGCCGCGAAACGCGCTCCGTCACGATTCTACGCTGCACTTCGTCACCCACGTGGAGCAATTTCTCCGCGATTTTGTTCATCAACGTCCAACGATCGTGTGGCGAGGCGTTCTGAGGATCGGGAAGACCGATTTCGAGCTGAAAATCGAAATAGTCGATCGCATTGTGAATGACATCGCGAAAAGCGTCAGCACCGACGCTTTTGATCATGGAATCCGGGTCCTCACCCTCCGGCATTCTGGCGACCTTCGCGAAAATCCCGGTTTTGGCCAGATGCTCGAAAACGCGGTCTGTTGCCTTGATCCCGGCCCGGTCTGAATCCAGACAGAGGACCGCTTCCCGGACATCCTTTCGCAAAACCTGGGCGTGCGCTTCATTGAAGGCAGTTCCCAGCGGAGCGACGATGTTTTCCACCCCGGCTTCGGAAGCGGCAATCACGTCCAACTGCCCTTCGCAGATGATGACGAATTGCGAATTGAGGATCGAGCGCTTCGCCTGAAAAAGTCCGAAAAACGTCGATGATTTGTCAAAAATCGGGGTCGCAGGCGAATTGACATACTTTCTGCCGTCGCTGCTCTTTTCAAGCTCCCGTCCACTGAAGGCGATCACGTTCCCATACTGATCGAGGATTGGAAACATCAATCGATGGCGGAAGAAACCGTAGAATCCGCGATCACCGCGTCCCAACAACCCACCTTCCGCGAGATCAGGTTCTCGCAGCCCTCGTTTTCGGGCCCATTGGACCATGGCGTTGCCAAATTTGGGAGCATATCCCAGCTTCCAGCGTCGAGCGACCTCACCACTCACGCCGCGCTGCTTCAGATAGTCACGGGCCATTTGCGGTCCCGGATCATGGCTCTTCATCAGCAGGTCATGAAACCAATCTGCAGCCTGACGGTGGGCTTCCTTGAGTCGGTCCCGGGACTTTCGCTGAGCTGCAACTTCGGGAGATTCGGCCTCTTCCTCGATCGGAATATTGGCCCTCTGCGCCATCTTCTTGACCGAGTCGGGGAAGCTGAGCCCGTCGGCTTCCATGATAAACTTGAAGAGGTTGCCTTTTCGGTCTGAAGACCAGCAATGCCAGACCTGTTTTCCCGGATTGACCGCAAACGAAGGGGTCTTCTCGTTCGTAAATGGACTTAGCCCCTTGAATTCCGAACCTGCCCTCTTCAGATCCGTATATTCGCCGATCACGTCAACGATATCGTTGGCGTCTCCGACTCTTTTGATAAATTCTTCGGAATACACGGGGCGATTGGAGGTCCTGAATTCAGCGTGGCCGTCCCGCGGGATCCACTCGTTCCAGACAAAACGGAGGCCTGGTGACGATGTAACGGGAAACCCGGAATTTTACGCTTCGAATTTGGAATTTCCGACTGACCAGCCTAAGCTGGAATCACCTGATAAATTGGTCAGGCAACCACAAGAATCAACGACTTTGTAGCTATGTCAGGAACACCAAGAGCAATGCGGATTTGGGTTTATCTGGTTTTGATGACCTTTGGTTTCGCGGGATTAGGTCTGAAAGAGGCGGATCCGGATGTGAGCCTGCCGGATTCGGGCAAGACGAGTTTGGAGAACAACATTCTCGTTGTTCGAGTCAGTTCTCAGGACCTGACCAGTGGAGAACGGCTGCGTTCACTGCGCAAGTTGCTGGCGGAGGCGGATCGTAAAGAGGTTTCCGGCGTGATTCTGGAGTTGAACACCGAGGCAGGCTATTCGGCCGATCTGGCCAACCTTCTTCTCGCGGATTTACCCAAGATCGGTGTGCCCATGTATGCCTACGCCAAGTCCTCTGCCCTGGGAATGGGAGCTCTTCTAGCGTTGGGAAGCGATGGAATCTACATGGATCCCGTTTCCGTGATCGGCGGTGCCACACCGCAAGTCGCGGAGTCGAGCGGAAAAGAGGAAAGCATGTCGACGAAGGATCGGCAGACCGTCTCGATTTTGAAGGCGAAAGCGCGAAGTCTGGCCAAGGCCAACGGTCATCAGGCTGACCTTGCGGAAGCCATGATCGACCCGGATTTTGAACTCGGGCCGGAAGAAGAACCAGTCTCCAAGAAAGGCGAGGTCCTCACACTGGCTGCGGAAGAGGCGGTTTCGCTGAAGCTGGGTAAGGCAGTTGTCGAATCGAGCGCAGAGATTGTGAAAAAGGAAAAGCTGAAGGGAGAGGTGATTGAAATCAGCGTGCTGGAGTGGCAACGCGGAGGCTTTCAGGACAAGCTTTCGGCCTCAAAATCGAAGCTGAAACCGGATGGCAGCCCAAAGGAAGTTGAAGAAGAGCCATTTCTCTTCGGCAAGGCGAAAGAAGCGAGTTACGCCGGCAAGGTTCTGGTTGTGAAGGTTGGGCTGCGCGACCTTTCGGGCGAGGCACGATTCAAGTTCATGGAGCGAATCGTGGCCAAAGCGCGCGATGACCAGGCCGCCGCCTTGATTTTTGACATGCACACCCCTGGCGGGGTCGGTTGGTACACGACCGATGTGATGATGGGCGCTCTGCAAGAGGTCGATTTTCCGACCTACACCTTCGTCAATACCAAGGCTAAGTCGGCCGGAGCCCTCCTCGCGATTGCCACGGATCACATTTATATGAAACCTACCAGCACGATCGGAGCAGCCCTTCCCGTGATGAGCACTGGTGCAGATATTCCCGAAACCATGATGGCGAAGGTTCAGGCGGACATGGAGTCAACCGTGCGCAATGTCGCGATCGCAAAGGGGCACGACCCCGATCTCTGCGTCGCTTTCATCACCACCGAAACGGAAGTCGTTCGGGATGGCGTGACCATTTGTGCGATCGGTGAGGTTCTCGACCTCAATGCGCTCGAAGCGATCGAGGTTTACAACGGCGAGCCGCTTCTCGCGAAGGGAATCGTCAATTCGATTGAGGAATTGATCGAGGAGGAGGGGATTGAGGGTGAAATTCTCGACGTAAAGGCGACACCATTGGAGGCGTTTGCCCAGTGGACCCAGGCGTTTTCCTTTTTGTTGATCGCCTTTGGCGTAGGCGGAGCCTATCTCGAACTCAATTCCCCGGGGTTTGGAGTTCCTGGAATCATCTCCGTGCTCTCCTTCACGATCTTCTTTTTTGGAAACAATATGGCCGGGAATATGGCGGGGTATGAGACAGCCTTTTTCTTTGTGCTCGGCCTGGCCCTGCTGGCGCTCGAATTGCTCCTTCTCGGGGGGAGTACGGTCATCATAGGAGTTGCTGGAGCGCTTCTGATGGTGGGCTCGCTGGGCTTTGCGTTGGTTGACCGGGTAGATCTTGGGGACTTTCTCGAGGGAGGGGAGGCGGCTCCCACTTTGGGCAC
>JBCDHN010000152.1:0-6901 GCA_038749915.1 Verrucomicrobiota bacterium
ATTGACCAAAAGCCTCAAGGATAATAACCAAAGACACAAACCAAGCGTTCAATAAAAATCGCCGTACCCTGGCAACTCTTCACCACCCACCACAAATCAACCGCGGTAACGGGGAAAAGTTTCTACGTGATCCAAAAGGGTCAGTCACGGGTCAGTCACCCTTTCTTGACTCATTTACCGTCTTCGAGAACCGCAGATTCAAACTTCCAAAGCCTATCGTTGGCGACGAAGTTAGGAAAGGTCACGCGACGAGGTGAGATTCGAGTTCTGAAGGAGAGAGCTTTCCCCAGGGGTCTTAAGCTATCAAGTAGTCGTGAGTCATCTGTCTGCGCACGATCTGTTCGCAAATACCTGGAAATCCACAGGTTCTGATCTCCGGATGAGCCATGATCTTGTTAGCCCTTTGGTGGCTCGTCCTCCACTTCACACTCGTGAGACTCCCATTCTGGCCATGAATCCTTATACGCGAGGTTGGCGAAGTCGCGATGGAGGCTACCATCGCATTCTGAACAAGAGTTTGCGGCGATCCAATCTGGCATCTCAGCGGCACGCGGTGCGGCTCCACAATTCAAGCAATAAACTCCCGCGTCTCTGCTCACCGCGATTTCGACACGCCGCTCGCCAAGAATGAATCCGGCAATGAGAGCACCAAGCGGCCCTACTACCATCGCGAGACCAACAACATCAACCCAGCCTTGGTACTTATCGGGAATCTGGAACCGCTCGAAGCAAGTGTAGGAAACGAATAAGACGACAACGTATAGCCATACCAGCACGCTCATTCCCCTTCTCCATCTCGCCAATCGGTTCTGGAGAGGCGAGGACAAATCGGATGCCTCCAGTAGCGGGCGCCAATCCGTCCCACACTCAGGGCATACGCCGCGGGGCGATTCCTCGTTGGCTGGCACATCCATCAATTTCTTGGGCTAACATCCGAGACCTGGCAGCGCCTGATCGCGATTGGAAGGTGTGGATTCGAACCAGGGAAGCCAATCAACACAAAGCGGGATCGGGCTTGCCAGCCTCGCCTGGTTCAGTCCGTTGGTTCTGTCGTAGGGAGAGGGCCGAGAATCGTGACCGAATGCCGAGGATTAGAAACACGGCGGTCGCAAAACAGGGGAGAAAGACCCATACCCAGCCATCATTGATCATCATGCGAACGTGAAGGTAGATGAGCGGTCCCACGGTGACGCTCTGCCATACAGCCCCGAACCAAAGGTCACGTTTCGTTCGAGCTGAAACGATCAAGAACGTGCTCGCGATCTGGAGGACGATAAATACCCCAATGATCGTAGTCGGAAGCCAATTGATCGTCTCATCCGCCCCCGCGGCAGGAAGTACCTCGCCGAGCATGCTCAGGATGAGGAGGGCGGTGAACTGAAGTAGGATTGTGATGCAAGCAAGCGCATTCATGGTTACTTTTTGAATGTTTGAAGCATGGCAGCCTGAGGAGGGAGCGCTGCTCCGATGACAGGATAGGGATTCGGAGTAGGCGAGTCAATCAACTCACAGCGGTAAGAAACCGGAGAACTCATCCAATGGTGGAAACGAACGGGACGGCGCTTGCGCCCAACGGAGGACCCACCCGATGAAGAACCGAACCAGTCGGATGAACCGCCCCGACCACCCGCTCAAGGCGTTGACCTCGACCGTGCGCGCAAAATACCGAGTCGGGTTGCGGGCAGAGAAGAAGAGTTCATGGGGAAGGCGCCCTTCGCTCGTCCCAAGGGGTTGGCATGACTGACCGGAACCGCCGGATACGGACTCGCACGTCCGGATGCGAAGCAGGCATCTGCCTATGACTTTTCGGGGTAGACTTTGTGAGGCCTACCCTGGGTCTACCCGATTCGGCTGGCAAGTTTCTGTTTCGCGATCACTCCGGCTCGAGAAATCTTATCTCTAGGCGATAGCCTGTGGGAAGTTTGCCGACGACCTTTTCAAGCCGTCCGGTAAGCCCGTAACTTAGACTGGCACCCCCAATGCGCTCCAATCTCCCTGTGAGTCCGTAGGTGAGCCTTGCGGCACCAATCGATTCGGGACGCCCAGCAAGTCCATAGGTAATTTGGACGACACCAACCGATTCAGGACGCCCAGTGAGTCCATAAGTGATCTTATGACCGGCAATCTTTTCGAGACGGCCAGTTCGTCCGTAGGTGAAAGCAGTAGATCCATTCACTTCTGCCCCCATCAAATCTCCATCGAGGGAGATCGATACGGAAACTCCTTGTGCGAGCTCAGTTCTGACGCCCAAGATGACGGGTTCCTGAGCGCAAGCAACCGAACATGCGAAGAACAGGATAGCGATGATTTGCGGTTTCATTGGGTTTTAGCCGGAACACCTACGTTCTGGCGACGGGAGTTGAGGTGAATGAGGCAAGCCACAGCTGGGGAACAAAGCCAGGGCGCAGACCGAACCAGCGACATGCCACCGTGTCGCTAGCAACGTTTTGTTCTGCTTATTATTACCATGGAACAGTCTGCAGAAGAACTTGCCGTTTCTCGGCACCTTCTTTGCTAACGCGATAGTTGAGAACAATATCCCCCGAAAATCCATCAATGACCTTCCATGTGACAAAAGTCTCTTGTCCTCCATAGCCTCCTGATGGGTAGTCAATATCCCACTTAATTGTTGTCCACATGCTTGGCTTTTCCCAGACGGTGTAGGCGATCTCATCATCCGTTGCCCTGATCGAAGTTGATGCCCCTCGGTATGCATCCTTCCTGTCGTTCTCGCAAAAGATCAGATGGTCTTCACTACGGTAAATGACAAAATAGAAATCATCCGACTCGGACTTGTGCAATTCTATCCATTCAGGGCGTGAGACAGCCTCGAGCCACTCTTTAAACCCTAGAGTTCGGAGGGACCACTTCTGCGCCTCTTCAAACGTAGGAAACTCAAGGTGCAGCGTTTTCCTCGAGAATTCGCGTTCTTCCGCGAGAGCGACAGGCGCAACTAGCACGAAAGCGATGATGAGAGAGAGTTGTCTCATTTCTTAGCCGAACAGCATTCTTCCACCCACATGATATCCACAGGGAAAGATGATACCCAGGAATGATCAGCTTCGCGGCATTCCGCCACCAATTGATGATCACAAACCTCCGAATTCCGGAATCTGTTCTCGGATGGATTTGAATGCCTGATGGTCATAGGTCTGAGAAAACTGAATACCTGAAGAATCTCCACTCTTCCCTCCTCTGTCCAGAAGGTTTCTTTCAGCGGCTCAACTCCCCACATGGCCAAGCGGGTGCGGAATGATGGCTCCTGGGCGGTGGTGTGTGGGGCGATCTGGCGAGAGACTTTGATTCCTCATCAACCGATGGCAAACCGGCTGAATCTCAAATCGGCGGCCAAAGCCAGCAAGTCCGCCTGTTCACCAGGAGGAAGCATGGAATCTGCCAGAAGGCATTCGGAAGCGGAAGAAATGGAAAGAGGCTGACTGCCCCCCCAGACGACCCACCTGGTCGAGGCTTCCAAGAAGAAGAAGGAGTGCTCCTCCTTGGTAAGCGTGAGCCTAGATTCCTCGCAGTAAGCCACTCTGACAAGTTCAAGAACGACACCAGACCGTGCAGAGCATCCGCCTGGCTCAAGCCCACTCTCGTCCCGATTTTGCCGTGCGAACTGAAAAATCAGCTCGCCAGCTCCCGTGCGTTCTCCCACATGGATCTCCCCCACCCTTCTGGCCAATGACTCTCTCGACCCTACGGGCGTACCTCCTCGGCGCTGCCCTTGTCCCTTCCGTTCTTTTTGCAGAAGGCTCCGACGAGATGATTTTGTCGGTCTTTCAGAAGAACTGCATCCAGTGCCATGGGGAAGACGGGAAGATCAAGGGAAAGGTCGATCTGTTGGAAATCACTGATCTTCAACAATTGACGCAGGACCCGGAATTGCTGCGCGAAATCGTCGATGTCATCGATTTCGAAGAGATGCCGCCAGAAGATGAACCTCAGCTGGAGCCCGAAGCGCGGGTCCAGTTGCTCGCCAGTCTTGAGAACCTCCTCCACGAGTCGGTCGCGAAGAAAAAAGCCTTCGTCCACACCCCAATCCGGAGGATGAACCGATTTCAATACAACAACGCAGTGGTCGACCTCTTTGACCTGAACTGCATCGTGTTCACCCTGCCCGAACGGATGATGCGGGTGCACCGAGACACCTTCCAACCGGAGACCGGGAAGATGGCCGATACGGTGTATGTCGGGAGCCGCCCCCTCGGGAAGTCGCAGATGATTGAACCGCGACTTGCCGGAGTAGCCGCGTTTCCTCAGGATTTGCGGGCAGAACATGGTTACGACAACCGCGCGGATCACCTCTCCCTTTCGCCGCTGTTGATGGAGGCGTTTCTGAATCTAGGACAGTCGATTACCCAAAGCCCAGACTTTGGCCCCCGCCAAGTCGGAATCTGGAAGTCGTTTTTCCTTCCCCCAACGTCAGATGCCAAAGGGGTGGTTCGGGATCGGTTGAAACCCTTCCTGACGCGAGCGTTTCGACGGCAAGTCGATGACGACGTTCTGGATCGGTACACCGCCTTTGTTCATCACCAATTGGACAACGGAGTTGGCTTTCCCGATGCCATGAAATCTGTCGCGGCAGCCGCGATTTCCTCTCCCAAATTCCTCTACCTCTATGACAAGTCCGCCGAATCGACATCGGCCGAGTCGATCGATGATTTTGAGCTGGCGACGCGCCTCTCCTTCTTTCTCTGGGGTAGCATCCCCGACCAGGACCTGCTCGATCTCGCCGGGAACAACACCCTGAGCAATCCGGAGGTCCTGAGTTCACAAATCGAAAGGATGCTTCGAGATCAGAAGGTGAAGCGCTTTTGCGACAGCTTCCCTGCCCAGTGGCTTCAGTTGGAACGGATCATTTCCTCCGTGCCTGACCCCCACAAGTTTCCCGATTTCTACTACAGCAAGTATCGCCGGAGCATGCACATGATGATGGAACCGCTGCTGCTGTTTGAAACGGTCCTCATTGAGAATCAGCCGATCACCCAATTGATCGATTCGGACTTCACGTATCGTTCTGGGCTCCTGGAAAAGGCCTATGGCGACTTGCGAACGGCGATCAACCCCGCAAAACTGGAAGGACGCGGAGTGAATGCGGGTGGCGTGACTCAGCTACGATTTGATCGTGTTCCCGTGTCGGACCGCCGCAACGGAGGTCTCATCACGAATGCCGCGGTCATGACGATGACCTCCGGCCCCGAGCATTCCCAACCGATTACTCGTGGCGCCTGGATCGCCACGGTCATCTTTAACAACCCACCTGAGCCACCTCCTGCTGACGTTCCTGCCTTGGGAGAAGAACCGCCGGAAGGTGAAGAACACCTGACCCTTCGAGAGCGGCTTTCGATGCATCGCGAACGTTCCGATTGCAAAGGATGCCACGAACAAATTGATCCCCTCGGATTCGCGCTCGAAAACTACAATGCGATTGGGCAATGGCGCGAACTGTATGAGAACGATCGCGACGTCGATATGCAGGGAACCCTGTTTCGCAAACACCACTTCGCCACCGTGACCGAATTCAAAGACGCGATTCTGGCGGAGAAAGATCGCTTTGCCCGTGGACTGGCCGGGCACCTCCTTTCTTTTGGACTCGCCCGAGAACTCGGAGCAGCGGATCAGATCGCTCTCGATGAGATCGCGGAGGCAACTGCAGCTGACGACTACCAGTTTCACACCTTGCTCAAGCAGATCATTCTCAGCGAACCCTTTCAGACCAAGACAAATCCGAAATCCAAGACGACAGTTGTCTCGAACTAACATGAGCCCCCTTTCTCGACGAAATTTTCTGCGCGGCCTTGGCGGGTCAACTCTCGCTCTCCCCTGGCTGGAAGGAATGGGACTGGCGAATCCAGCGAAGCCAATCGCCCAACGCATGGCCCATTTTTACGTTCCCATTGGCGTGGTGCGGCGTGGCTTCTTCCCAGGCGAACAGGAAGACATCATTCCGAAGGGCAATCTCGGCCAGGTGATGAAGTCGCTCGGCAAGCAGGACCCCAACTTCTTCGTCAAGCCCTTGGATGAGCTGACGCCCACGATGGAGCCCCTTGCTGATTTCAAGGACAAGATCACGCTCATCACGGGCATGGACCGAACCTTTCAGCAGGGAACCGACGTTCACGCCCAATGCGCCTCCTGCTACCTCAGTAGCGCGGAACCATACACGATCGAAGGCACCGCCTGGCCACTCGACCGCACTCTCGATCATCTTGTGGCTGATCAGGTAGGAACCACCACTCCCTTCCGCACCCTCGAATTCAGCTGCAACAGCCACCAGGACAATAAGGAATCCATCTACTTCGACAACATCTCCTGGTATGGCACCGGGCATCTTGCCCCATCGATTCGTGATCCCCGTAAGATGTATCATCGTCTCTTCTCCACCAAAGAGATCGATCGCTATCGCGACATCACGGATCTGGTCTTGGCGGACGCCAACGCTTTGAAGCGTGACCTCGGATACGCAGATACTCAGAAATTCAGCGAGTACTTCGATTCCATCCGAACCATTGAAACTCAAATGGATCGGCTGGAGAAGATGAAAGCCGAACTTGCTCAGGTAAGTTTTGACGAGCCTCCTGAAGCCTATCTGCCGCGAGGTGAATATATCAGGCTCATGGGAGATTTGATGGTTGTCGCTCTGCAATCAGGACTGACCAACGTCGCCACCTTCATGGTCGGCCCCGAACGTTGGGATACCCCATATATGTTTGATAGCCTCTTTGATAAGCCGCGAAGCCATCACCAGATGTCCCACAATCAGACAAAGATGATCGACGATTTGCTCGAAGTGGACCGTTTCCACATGGAGCAATATGTCTATCTGCTGAAGAAGATGGCGAGCATCGAAGAAGCGGATGGAAGCTCGCTTCTGGATCATACCCTGTTCACATATGGC
>JBCDHN010000153.1:0-6889 GCA_038749915.1 Verrucomicrobiota bacterium
GATGTACCATTTCCCAAAGTAAATCTGATTCCCCACCCTTGATCAGGCGAGAGGAGCCTCTCTGCCAAACGCTGGATCTGGCCTTAGAAGCCAATCCTTGGGTTCACCTCGCTCACCTGCCAAATCCTGAAGTGCCCGAAGTGCCCGAACCGTTTCTGTGACGGAGCGTTCGCTCTGAGCAATCAGCCATTTCAGCAAACAATTTCCGGGAAATTCCCAGTTTCTTCTTACATCGCATCAATGCCGGTCCGGAATCAATCTCCACGTTGAAGGCCCACGACCAAAGACAAAAAAGCTGACTCGGCAACCTCGGTGGCGCTATTGACTGGTGCGCGGCAGCGCACGATTCACCAAACCGGTGAAAATTTTCCGACGCTCTTCACTGCCAACTCCTTTACTCCGCAACTGCCCCATCTGATAGATTAAGCGCCCACGCTGCTCCTCGCTCAGTCTGCCAAACTTGTCCGCCAACTCCTTGGGCGGCGCGCCCGAAAATCCATCCGCTGATATTCCCCTGCGAAAGTTACGCGCTTCTGCTGCAATTCGCTTGGCCTCAGATGCCGGAACTTTTGGTCCGATCAGAACACTGCCACGTCCCGGATTGATTTGGCTCTCGTCAAACCGAATCGAAACCACTTCCCCACCCTGAACCGCGATTTGCGCGCTCAGGGTTTCCAAGCTGTTTTGGTCTCCCTCCACTCCAACTAATTGCCACCCTTGGGGATTCGATTTCCCGGAAATGACCACCGTCTCCTTGGTTTTAAGATTTCGAAGGGTCGCAATTGGTTTTCCATCGACCTCGGCAAGGCCGATCAAGATCAAAGAACGGGAGAGGTCCAGCGGGCGCAAAAAGGGCGAATTCATCTTCAACGCCGAAAAGTCTTCTTCCGTCACCGGTTCGGGAGCAAAGGAAGACCCCGAAAAAGTTGCTCTGTCGCCTTCAACGCCTTCCCCCTCTACAGCCAGTAAACTGGAAGAAGCGCCCATCAGCAGAGCGGGAAGCAGTAAGCTCGAGTGGAAAGCCAATGAGGCGTTGCGAAAGGAAAATGTGGGGAAGTCGGTCACCAATCTATGCACGGATATAGTAAGCCGAATCCATCACCTACTTACAACGCCAGGCGACTTTTTCTTCCACCTTACTTCGGACCAAATGGCGGCTTGGGAAGACCGGGCGGAGGCTCCGGGAGCGGGGGAAGGTTTTCGAGGAGTTTTTCAAAAGCGTCCAACGCCTCGAGCAGGGGGAATTCCCGCTCACCGGTTGAGCCTTGCCAAGCCGGTTTAAGGCGTTCTATCTCCGGGATGAGGTTGCGTGCTTCTCCCAGAAGCTCGCCATTCGGGGAGTAAGTCCGGACCCAGGCGCCGCCGAATCGCTCTTTTCCGCGCGAAGTTTCCGAGCCGATGTTCAGATTTCCCAACGGATTCGTGCCGAGAGTGAGCGAAGTAGTCTTGGTCCGCAGATAGGTAATCCCCTCGGTAACCACCGTTTCGCGGGTCCCCGCAGCAATTTGATCCAACGATTGAGAGCCACTTTCGGCGACGACGTTGTTCTGGGTATTAACGATGAAGAGCATGTAGGATACCACAACCTGGGAGGCATCGACGTTGGTATCATTGGTGATATCCGCCTCGTAGTGCTTGTACTTGGCGGTTGCCTGAGTCTGCTGAATGATGGGGATGCTGGCGGGCGCCTTGCTGGTTTCACCTTGAAAGATTCCGGAAGGTCCGACGCCATCACGCTCGAAGAGGCGCACGCGAAGGTCGGGCGTTTTGGGCGGGTCTTTGGCCCAGGCTCTGACATAGATTTGATCCGGCTTGGACAACCGGGTGATGGGCCATCTCGCAGCCTTGCCATTTTTGGAAATCACCACGTAATCGCCCTGAACCCCAACCAGCTCAGCATCAATGGTGCGACCGGTGTCATCCGTGAAGACCCTCGCACTGGCAAGGGTTGGCAGCAAGAGAAGGGACAAGGTCAGAAGCAGCTGAGATTTCATGGTCAAAGAAGATACCGAATTCTGGTTCGGCTGCAGCGGAAAATCGCGATCGGGTAACTCTGTCAGGACTTACCACCCCAAAAACCATCCGCTGCCGAGACATCCCACTCCCACCGAAAAGAAAACCGGGCCCGCGTGAACGGGCCCGGCGAAACCTAGAAACATGAAACACAAACAACAGTTACAATTTGTAACTATGTGTTAGGTTAACACACCCTAATTATTCGTCAAAACAAAAAAGTCACTTTTGGGAAGATATTTTTCAGAATTTGGCGTTTACCGCATTGAGAATGCGGTTTGACAACCCAAAAAAAATTACGGATTTATTGGTCGTTCAAGGCTTTTCGGCGCAAATGAACGATGGCGTCAGCAAATTTAACACCAAGATCGAGATATCCAGCCGTGTCGTAGTGCCATTTGTCGGAGTTTCCGTAGGTGTCGGTGGAGGTAACTAACTCAGCTCTGGGATCTTTAGCCGCAAAGGCAGCCTGCTCGGCCCTGACAACCTCGCCGTGTGTCCAAACTTCCCAATCAGTAATACGGCCAATGACGATGGGCATGTCAGGAGTGTTGAACGCGTCGCGAATCGCAAACATCAGTTCCGCAAGGTTTTTCCCGTAGTCTTCGGCGACCTGCAAAGTGCCGGTGGCGTCGCTCTCACCCTGCATCCAGAGAATACCTGAGGGAATAAGGCGGTCGGGCTCACCGTCACCATCGATATCCTTGATTTTGCGGGCATTCGCGAGCGTGGCGAGAAAGTGATCGAACTGATTCATTCCTTTGCCCTCGCCCTCTCCCCGTTCGAAAACGACTTCCCAGCAACCAAACCGTTCGGCAGAAGGGCAATCAGCTTCGATCGAAGTGCCTCCGCGCGAATACTTGATGATGGCAACGTTTTGCCGCTGATAAGTCGTCTTGATGCGGCGAGCAAAACTGAGTTCGAGGCCAAAACGATCCGAGTAGATGTTGGTTTTGCCATCAGACTTGAAGCTTCGACCGTGGCCGGGTTGCAGCGGGCTCCAGATTCCCCGTCCATCCACTGGTTTGCCATCGAGCCCCATATTCCCGTGAAAAATGGGGACATCCGGCATGGGTTTGGCAAGTTCGGCGGGCAATTCCTTTACAAAGCCATAGCCATCCATATTGGACTGACCACCAAGGAAATAGACATGGTAATCTTTCGCCGAAACGGTGGCAGACAGAGCGATGAGAAGAAGCGTCGGGAAGAGGGTTTTACGCGTAGTCATTCCGGTAAGGAGTGACCGGTTGGAGCCGACAATCAATCGGGAATTCTGGTTTACACCCGCCTCCCTATCACGCATTCTAGCGCCCCATGAAATTCCTCTCTCAAATCTTAGCCGCAACGGCGTTGGCGACGATCGCGATTGGCGTGTCGGGCTGCTCCAGCGTTGGCCAATTCGATTCCACCGCGTATCAGGCGTCCGACCTCGATAAAGTGGTGATCAAGGTAAGCCTGGAAAACATGATGGCTTACGTCATGGAAGGAAACAAGGCGTTGCTGGTGACGCCGGTAACGATCGGCACGCCAGAGGATCCGACTCCGAAAGGGACCTTCAAGGTATTCCAGAAAATCGAGAAAAAACGCAGCTACACCTACGGCTTTCACGTGAGCGACACGGCAATTCGGCCGGGAACGAGCCGGGAATTGCCAAGTGGGCAGCGTTACGTCGGATTTCCGATGCCCTACTGGGTCGAGTTTCACCCGGGTTACGGGTTCCACAGTGGTGGCGTCTGGCCAGTGCCTCGTTCCCATGGCTGTTTGCGGGTGCACAAGACAGTTGCTCCCAAGCTCTATTACCTGACAAAGGTGGGAACTCCGGTGTATATTGCGGACCGACAGCCTGAAGACCAAACGATCGGGAAGGGGGTTGTTCGTCCCAGCGATTACGCCGATCCGGATCCACCGGCGAGTTTTTTGATCACGAAAGACGTTTTCACCTCTCCACAACGGCCACTCTTCTCAGACCAACCTGCGCCGATTGCCTACTAGCCAACGATGTCTGCCAGCACCAGCACCAAGCCAAAACCCAACAAGCCGAAGCGAGTCAACGTCCGTCGCCCCGAGGTGATGGAGAAGGTTCAGCAGGAAGTGGAGATCCACTACCGCAGCATGACCGTGGAGAAAGTTCGCGCACGCGGCGGGTTTTTGACGATTGGTAACACCTCTGTGCTCCTGGCCAAGGAATTTGGCTTCTGTTACGGGGTGGAGCGCGCCATCGACCTGGCCTATGCAGCTCGCAAGGTGTTCGAGGGCAAGGACATTTACCTGATTGGCGAAATCATTCACAACCCGGAGGTGAATCGCCAGCTGATTGAAATGGGGATTAAGAACGTGGTTGGCCCGGATCGCGATGCCGATATTGAGGATCTGGGGCCGGAGGATGTCGTGATTGTGCCGGCCTTTGGCACCACGGTCGAGACGATGAACAAACTCACCGACCGCGGCGTACAAACCATCGATACGACCTGCGGCGATGTGATGAGCGTCTGGAAGCGGGTTGGCAAGTATGCGAAGGATCAGGCAACCTCGATTATCCACGGGAAAGCGTATCACGAAGAGACCAAAGCGACAGCGTCACGGGCAATGGGTAAAGACGGGAAAGGTCACTACCTGGTTGTGCTGAACTTGCCGGATACCGATTATGTCTGCGATTACATCCGCGATGGCGGTGATCGCGATGCGTTTCTGGCCAAGTTCGAGGGCGCCTATTCCGAAGGCTTCGATCCCGAGGTGCATTTGAAACAGATTGGCGTGGCGAACCAGACCACGATGCTCAAAAGCGAAACCGAAGAGATGCAGCGGCGCCTGCGCCAAGCGGTGCTCGATCGCGACCATGGCGACGAAACCAATTTCCAGAACTTCGACACGATTTGCGGAGCCACGCAGGAACGTCAGGACGCGCTGCATGACATGTTGAAAGACCGGCTTGACATGCTGCTGGTCGTCGGCGGTTACAACAGCTCCAATACCAGCCAACTGGTGAAAATCGGTGGGGAACATGTTCCGTCCTTCTTCATCCGAAATTCAGACTGCTTCCGGTCTCTCACCGAAATTCTCCATTATGACCTCGCATCGAAGTCGGAAAAGACATCTTCCTCCAGCATCCTCGAACAAGAAAAGGATGTCGTGATTGGCATTACCGCGGGCGCATCTTGTCCGAACAACTTGATCGAAGAAACGATCATCAAGATTTTTGAGCTTCGCGGAATCAGCCGGGAAGAGGTCGAAGCGGCATAGTCGGGTTCAGCGCGCCTATTTTTTGGAGACACCGGTCAACTGCGCCCAACCCTCCCAGTCGCGTTTCATCGCGGCGAGGCGCTCGGGATACTCTGCCGCAAGATCCTGGGTTTCCGTCCGATCCTTGCTGAGATCGTAAAGGCTCCACTTGTTCTTCTCGGCCACGACCTTCCAATCGCCCTGGCGCACGGCCTTGGTGCCCGACCAATTCCAGAAAAGCTTTTCGGGAGCAGCCTGATCCTCGGGACGTCCTTCGAGAAGCGGCCGTAGTGAAAGGCCCTCCACGGGAAGAAGCTCTTCGCCGTTGTGCTCAGACGGATACTCCACACCGGCGACATCGAGGAAAGTCGGCAGGAAATCGATGATGTGCCCGACCGCATCCGTCTTCATTCCAGGCGCGATCGCCGCTGGCCAACGAATAACAAACGGAGTCGCGACGCCACCCTCATGACAGTTGGCTTTGTAGCGGCGCAGCGGCGTGTTCTGCGCGTAAGCCCAACCGGGACCGACGTGCGAATAAAACTCCTTGGGACCAGGAACATGCTCGACATCATTCCCTCCAGGGGTTTCCGCGCAGGCACCATTGTCGCTCAAAAACATGATCATGGTGTTGTCGGCGATCTTCAATTCATCGAGCAAATCAAGAACCCGGCCGATGTTCTGATCCATGTTGTCGACCATGGCCGCGTAGGCTTCCATGCGAAGATTCTGCCACTCTTCCCCGATGGATTTCGCCTCTTCCCAGGAACCGACCTTTGGCTCCCGTTCCGGCTCGGGCCAAACCTCCGGATCGATCAACTCCATTTCAATCTGCCGAGCTCTCCGCGCCGCTCGCAGAACATCCCACCCCTCAGAGAACTTTCCCTTATACTTGGCAATGTCTTCCGGCTTGGCGTGAATCGGGTAATGCGGCGCAGTGTAGGGGATGTAGTGAAGGAAGGGTTTTCCGGCCGCCACATGAGCGCGAATCGTTGCAATGGCGTGATCGGTAAAGGCGTCGGTCGTGAAATAATCGTCGGGAAACTCGGTGATGAGGTCGAGGTTGTGACCAAACTTCCGAATCCGGCCTCCCTTGAATTTGGGATCGGGGATCGAAGGGTCAAAGAAATTGCAGCAACCGTCCCACAAGCCATAAGCCTCATCAAAACCGCGTTCGAACGGTCGATGAGATTCACCGCTTCCGTTGTGCCACTTTCCGCTCAAGCCCGTGGCGTAGCCGGCCAATCGCATTCCCTCGCCCAAGGTGATCATGTCCTGAGAGATCAATTCCTGGCCACGCCCTCCCTTGCGAGGATAAAGCCCGGTGAGCAGACTGGCCCGGGTCGTAGTGCATTTTGCGTTGTTGTAAAACTGCGTGAACAACATCCCTTCCGAGGCCATGCGATCAATATTCGGCGTTTGAATGTGGATGGCCCCGTAGCAACCGATATCCGACCAGCCCATGTCATCAGCCATGATCAGAATGATGTTCGGGCGGGGAGCTTCAGCGGAAAGGCCGGAAATGCTGGCAAGGAAGAGGAGGAGAGAGGCAATGGCGCGCATATAGAGTGGGGTTTGCATTACGGGTTGAAAGAAAGGCAGCATCGGCGGGAAAGTCCACGCCGATGCTGCTTCTCAATCGGTAGTTATGAAAAAA
>JBCDHN010000154.1:0-6868 GCA_038749915.1 Verrucomicrobiota bacterium
CTTTGTCTCTGTGATGATCTGACAAAGCCGTTTGCGGCCACTTCAGATCATCAAGATTCTCCCAAATTTCTATATGCACGCACAATGGCGGGAGTCGTTCACCTCAGGGTGGCGGCTCCCGCTGCTTTTTGGGGCGATGGAAGACATTTCCCTACGTTTCGAGGTGCAAATTCGTTGAACCGACATTGTTCCCGTGATTTTCTGTTCCACCCGATGCGAATTTTTCTCCCCCTAGTTCTGTTCGTTGCCTTGCCAAGCTGGGTTCAAGCTGAAGAGAAGGCTGACGCGCAGGAGGCAGATCCAAAAAAACCGGCCGTCGAGCAGGTCTCTGAAACGAAGTTTCGCCTCGGAACGATCGAGTTTGACTCTGATACCCGCGAAATCCGATTTCCCGGAGTGGTGAACATGACACAGGGCATCCTCGAATACGTGCTGGTTCATGTGAACGGGAAGGATCACGAATCGCTGTTCACCACGGAGATTTCGCCGACGGAGTTGAACATCGTTCTCAAGCTTCTGCGTTTCAAAACCGGAGATGGGGACTTGTTTCATGGCTTCTACCCTCCGGGTGAGCTTCCTGACTTTGAGCCATTGGGAGACGGCATCGATATGTTTGCCACGTGGCCGGGATCGATCGAGAATCCGGTTTACGAATTGATCCGCGACGAGAAGGGGGACGGGGCCATGTCTCCCCTCCCCTGGATCTACAACGGGAGCGAGGTCGTGAATGGTCGCTTTGAAGCCGAATACGAAGGTTCGTTTTTTGCGATCTACCGCGATCCACTCGCTTTGTTCAACACTCAGCATCCTCGCGCGATTGATGATGAGAACTGGTTCCCGATCAAAGCCAACATTCCGGCGATGGAAACGCCAATCACCATCATTTTGAAACCATCTGCTGACAAAGCTGTCCAAGATTAGAATAGCAGAACGAAAGACTTACCAAACGATAGAACCTTCCATCCTCTTAACCATGAAACTATCCGTCTCAATTTTCCTCACCCTTGTCACCAGCACGATGATGCTGGACGCCCAGGAGGCGAAGCTGCACCACGTCAAAGGTGACATTTCCCTGAAGTTGGAGATCCAGCGACATATCGACAAAGGATTGAAGTTTCTCGCATCCCAACAAGCCGAATCGGGTAGCTGGGGCGATGAGACTTATCCGGCACTCACCGCGATGCCGCTTTCGGCCATCATGAGCAATCCGGAGCGCGATCCGACAGAGGCGATCCCCCCGGAATTGGAACGGGCCTATCAGTTCCTGCTTTCGAAGCAAAACCGCACCGGCGGGATTTTTGGCAAAGGTCTGGCGACCTACAACACTTCGCTTTCGATCATGGCGATGCTGCACCAGGCGGATCGCCCGGAGATTGAGCAGGCGATTCGCAAAGCGCGGAATTTCCTGATCAACCAGCAGGCTGATTTTGATGAGCGCGGAGTGTCGGATAGCCCGATGGACGGCGGAATCGGATATGGAGGCACCTATCCCCACAGCGATCTGTCCAACACCCATTTGGCAATGGAAGCTCTCTATCATTCCCGGCAGGTTTTGGCGGATCGAGCAGGCGGTGTAGAGCGCAAGTTGGATTGGGGCGCAGCGATCGACTTCGTAACCAAGTGCCAGAACGTCGAGCAGAATCCGGAGCCCTACCTCGCGATATCGGAAACGAACAAGGGCGGTTTCGTCTATTTTCCCGGAGACAGTAAAGCAGGCGCGGAGGGAGAGGAAAAAGATGGAAAGGTCGCCTTACGGTCTTATGGCAGCATGAGTTATGCAGGATTGCTCAGTTTCGTGTATGCGGAAATGAGCCAGACGGATCCCCGCGTTCAAGCGGTTGAAGAGTGGCTTGGCAAAAACTTCAGCCTGGAAGAGAATCCCGGCATGGGCGCACAGGGGCTCTACTACTACTACCACACCATGGCGAAAGCCCTGACGATCACCGGCAAGGGAGATTTGACGCTCCATGATGGCTCGAAGGTCGATTGGAAAGAACAACTGGCGATTCAACTCTTTGACACGCACCAGCCAGACGGCTCCTGGATCAACGAAGGCTCTTCGCGGTGGTGGGAGGATGATCCCATTCTGGTTACCAGTTACGCGTTGCTTTCGTTGGCCCACATCTCGCGCCAGCTCTGATACCCGCACTTGCCCTCCCCTGCAACTGCGCTACCATTCGCCCAATGAAAACCCCTCTATTTCTCAGCTTTGCCCTTTTCGTTAGTCTGGTTTCGGTGCATGCCGAGGCCGCCGATGCCGAAGGATTCACCATCATCTATGACGGCAAGGATCTTTCCAAGATAAAGACGGAAGGAAACTGGATGATCCAGGAAGATGGTTCCCTCCACCTTGAACCACGCCCGGGTGAAGAAGGTTGGAAGCGTTACGGCTCCTACATCTGGCTGAAGGAAGACTATGCCGACTTCGTGTTCGACTTTGAATTCAAATACGGAAAGGGCGGGAACTCAGGATTCTACTTCCGTTGTGCTGACGAGATCGATCCCACGAAGTCCGGTTTCGAAGTCCAGATCCTCGATTCCTACGGAGTTGAGAAAGAATTGGGTCATCATGACATGGGCGGCGTCATCAAAACCAATGGGCCGCTCAAGAACATGTCAAAGCCGGCCGGCGAGTGGAATCGGATGGTCGTGACCATGAAAGGTGACAACCTCCATGTCGTTCTCAATGGCGAGGTCGTTCAGGACATCAACCTGGCAGAGAAAAAGCCAGAGGATAAAACTCTCGTTCCGAGCGGCAAGATCTGCATTCAGGATCACGGCCAGCCTTTCACGGTGCGGAACCTGAGAGTGAAGCGGTTGTAGCTCGAACGAGCTTCTTCATGCAACGGCGCGACGACCGCTACGAAAAAGCGCGAATCAACGCTGTCACCAAAACTCGGATTTTGAATCGCGCCTTCAGCGCTGGTTAATCCTAACCGCTGGATCCTGGGACGTTGCCCCAGGCTAGCTGTGATGTTACAGAACGTTGTTCACCCGGTTGTATTCGGTTAGGATGGGATTGCAATCTAACCCTAACAGAACGACAACCAAGTGAACATCCACAGTAATGCACGCCTGACCCCAAAAAGTCGAGAAGAGATGGTTAAGAGCATCGACTCGAAAACGCTGACACGAAACGAGGCCGCGGCCTCGTTTCGTGTCAGCTTGCGCACCGCCTCCAAGTGGTTGAGCCGCTACCGGTCCGAAGGTGTTGCCGGTCTGCAAGATCGCTCCAGTCGCCCAAAATCCCATCCATCGACCCTCGCGCCCAAATTGCGCAAGGAGTCATCAAACGTAGATGCCGCCGCTGGACATGCGCAAGGATTGCTTCGGTTTGTAAAATCTCCCTGGCCAGTGTCAGCCGTATCCTGCGCTCGGTTGGCCTATCACGCTTAGCTGCTCTTGATCCCCCTCCGCCCGTTCAGCGCTACGAATATGACAGCCCTGGTGGTCTCATTCATCTGGACATCAAGAAGCTCGGTCGCATCGTCCGACCAGGCAAGCGTGTCACCAACAAGCAGAACCGTTCGAGCAAGGGCGCAGGATGGGAACACCTTCACGTATGTATCGATGATCACAGCCGCATGTCATATGCAGAGGTTCTCCCAGATGAAACCAAGGAAACTGCCTGTGCCTTCCTCCGACGCTCCCTCCAGTATTTGAAGCGCTTCGAGGTAAGTGTCGAACGTGTTCTCACTGACAACGGTAGCTGCTACGTGTCCAAGGACTTCGGAGCATTTTGCTCAGAGCGTCACATCCGCCACATTCGCACCAAGCCCTACACGCCGAAGACCAACGGTAAGGCCGAACGATTCATCCAAACTTGTTTGCGGGAATGGGCCTATGCCAGAACCTACCAAAACTCCGAAGAGCGAACTGCGCATCTCCCGGTGTTTCTCCACGGCTACAATTGGCACCGACCGCACTCCGCTCTCAAAAACAAAGCACCCATCAACCGGCTACATCTTGAAGAGAACAACCTATTGACACTCCACAGCTAGCTTTGATGAAGCCCCTTGGGCTTTGGGAAGCTGCGGACACGGTCGGCTCTCCACACTCAACCACTGTAGCCGAAGTAACCGCGTTCCTTGATCACGCCTGCGACTTCCCCGGGAACCATCGCTTCCCAGGACGAATCGTCCTTCGCGATTTTGGCGAGAACATCCCGTGAAAAGACCTGGAGGCAGCTTTCGTCGTAATTTTCCAGCTGTTCGATACAACCGCGGTCGATGAGGTAGCCATAAAGCTTCTGCAGATCCTCGGCGATATCGAGGTTATCGATCGTGGTTAGTTCACCGGACGAAGTATCTTTCAGAGGATAGATGTACAGCTTCAGATCCCCTTTGAACAAGCGGCCGAAGGACTCGAGAATTCCGCCCTCAAGTGAGGTGTAATATTTTTCGTCAAACAATTCGCGAAGGCTTCCGATGCCCATGGTGATGCCGATCTTTGCCTTGGTATAACGACTGATGTAAGCGGCAAGACGATAGTATTGGAAGTAGTCGGAAATCAGGACTGTCATTCCCGCAGCAACCAGCATATCGGCCCGAGCCAGGAAATCGCGATAATCGATCTGACCACTTGCCATCAGGTTTTTCATGGTAATCTCCATGATCTGGATAGCGCAACCTTCCTCGACACCGGGCTGCTGCAGGAAGCGCTCGTAGGCACACCGCATGATATCGATGTTTGAATTGCAAACGGGTCGAAAACTCCCTCGCTCGACCAAAACCGATTTCTTACGCAGTGCTTCGGACGGTTGCAAAACTTCACCGTTTGCACCGAACATCGCGGCATTGGTGAGCCCCAGCTGCACGAGATGCAGGCTCATCAAACGGTTGTCGACATGCCGAAATTCAATCCCGCTGAACTCAATCATGTCGACCTCAAGCCGAGCCGTGCTAAGATTATCGAGGAGTGATTCAATCAACTTGTCAGGGCTGTGATGCAGCATGCAGGCCCCGTAAACGAGGTTCACCCCAACAATCCCCAACGCCTCCTGCTGCAAGGCATTGGTCTTGTCCAGCATTCGAACGTGAATGATGATCTGGCTGTTCTCATCCCGGGGATGAGCCTGAAACCGAACGCCAAGCCAACCATGACACTCGTTTGTGCCGTGAAAGTTCCGCGCTGAAACGGTGTCGGCAAAAGAAAAGAAGGCAGTGGTATCTCCACGCTCGCTGCGGAGACGCTCCATGTTCAGCGATTGCTCATACTCGAGCATGCTCTCCAGTCTGGGGCGGCAGACATAACGTTCGCACTTTCCATAGATCGCATCGCTGACCTTCATGTCGTAGGCCGAAATGCTCTTGGCAATAGTCCCGGCGGCTCCACCGGCATGAAAGAACCAGCGCACGACTTCCTGCCCGGCCCCAATCTCCGCGAAAGTCCCGTATCGTTTCGGGTCAAGATTTACCTGCAGGGCCTTGTCCCTGGTTGAAAGTTTTTGAGCTTCAGCCATGGGATAAGATCCTGGTTCGTGGGCAGAAAAAACCGGCGTGAGCGCCTCGGGAGACACCCACGCCGGAAAACACGCGGCTAATACTTATTTGATGAAAAGCATTTCCTGATAGGTCGGAAGCGGCCAGAGATCGTCGGCAACAATGCCTTCAAGATCATCAACTACTTCCCGTACCTTCAACATGGCTGGCAAAACTCCGTGCGCCCAGTCATTGAGTGAACTGGCGCTGCTGTGAGCCTTCTCCAAGCTGGAGATCGATGACTCCAAGGTTGAGACTTTCCCAGCGAGGGTCTTGATCGAAGTTGTCTCAGGCTTCACTCCGGCAGCTTTGGTCTTGGTCGCCGTATCGGCGAGCTCACCAAGGTAGCGGACCGCAGCAGGAAGAATCATGGTCTTGGCCATCTCGGTTACCAGATTGGCTTCGACGTTCACGACGCCTTCGTATTGCTCAACGTAGATTTCTTCGCGGCTATGAAGCTCACGAGAGGTCAACACATCATACTTCTCGAAAAGCTCGATCGTCTTCGGATCAACAATCTGAGGAAGCGCTTCAGCCGAAGTCTTGAGATTTGGCAATCCGCGTCCGGCAGCTTCTTGGTGCCACTCGTCAGAGTAACCGTCGCCGTTGAAGATGATGTGGCCATGCTCATCGATGATTTCTTTAAGAACGGTCTGGATCTCCGCGTTCAAGTCTGCGGCACCTTCAAGGCGGGAGGCAAAGTAGTCGAGCGACTCACAAACGATCGTGTTCATCGCAACCAACGCTCCCGAGATGGACTGGTTAGAGCCAACCGCGCGGAACTCGAACCGGTTTCCGGTGAAGGCAAATGGACTGGTCCGATTACGATCACCCGCATCTTTCGGAAGCTCAGGAAGGGAATCGACGCCGATGTTCAGCACACCCTTGGACTTGGAAGTCGTGGCACCACCACCCTTGATCTGCTCAAAAACGTCAGCGAGTTGGTCACCGAGGAAAATGGAGATGATCGCAGGTGGAGCTTCGTTCGCGCCCAGACGGTGATCATTTCCGGCAGAGGCCACCACCGCACGTAGCAACTTCGAGTGAAGGCTGACAGCACGAATCACAGCGCCACAGAAGACGAGGAACTGGGCATTTTCGTGCGGCGTGTCACCGGGATCAAGCAGGTTGCCCTGCGTCGCATTACCAAGCGACCAGTTGACGTGTTTACCGGATCCATTCAGACCAGCAAAGGGCTTCTCATGCATGATGCAGGCGAGACCATGACGGTCGGCAACCTTCTTGAGAACGGTCATCACCAGTTGCTGGTGGTCGGATGCCACGTTGGCGCTCTCGAACACAGGAGCGATCTCGAACTGTCCGGGAGCCACCTCGTTGTGACGGGTCTTCGAAGGGATGCCCAACTTGAAGAGCTCGCGATCGACCTC
>JBCDHN010000155.1:0-6863 GCA_038749915.1 Verrucomicrobiota bacterium
CGATGAGATCGTAGATGGTTCGAAAGTAGTCTCCAGCCTGGGTTTGGGGAATTTCCCGATTGGTGCGACTGCGATCGGTTTCCGCAATTTTGGGGCGAGGGACGTCGAGCCAGGCATCGGCCCGCTGGGTCCGGATCTCCGTCTCGCGGACCGAGGTCAAGTATTGTTCGAGACGTCCCTTGTCATCCACTCCCATTTTTCTTTCCAGAGAACGAACCTCGTCGAGGTTGGCATCGAGAACACTTCCTTTTCGGCGGAGATCGCGGCGTTGCGCTGCCGTGCCATTTTTGGGTTCCTCAAAAAGGTAAGCAAAGATCTCCCGGCAACGGCTCATTCCGGGAAGACGGATCCCATCCGCGGTCCAGGACAAGGATTCGCCTTTGTTGGCGATTTGCAGCGAATGGAAGCGGGTGTGGGGAGACGTCACTTCAGCCATCCGTTGGTCCACGGAAATGGTGTTGCGATCCGAAGGTCCAACGCGACCCCCGGTGAGCCAAATCTTCTGGCAGTTGTGATGGTGCCCAAGGCCACCCGGGTGATGGAGACCGCTGATGGGGGTGACGACCTGACGATGTTTTTCCAGAGGCTTGAGGGATCGCGAGAAAGAGTAGTCTTTGCCCGGCGTCGTAATCTGGTAGTCCAAGGTATTGACTCCGTTCGGCAGGTAGATGAAGGCGCTGCGACGCGGGGACGGGGATTCAGCTGCCAGCAACGGTCGCATGCAGTCGAGGAGTGGCAGCGCGATAAAGCTGCCGAGGCCGCGAAGGGCGTGGCGACGATCCATCAACCAGGTTTGGCGTGTGATATTGCTCATAAATACGGTTAGCGTTTCCGGATTAAATCTGACAGGGCGACGGCGCGCACGATGTCCTTTAACTGATAGTTCTTCTGCTTGGAGAGCTCGACGATTGATTGAATGTCCTCGCGGTCGTCTACGGTCAACACCCGGCGTAATCCATAGATGCAAAGGTGCTCGACAAAGGCATGAAGAAAGCGGTCGCGATCCTCAAGCAAGAGCCGCTTGAACTGGTCAGCATTCTCGAACGGGCGGCCATCGGGCATGGTTCCGCTTGGGTCAACCGGTGGATCCTGACCGGTTCCTTTGGCAACCTTCTCGTGGGTTCGCCACTGACCAACGGCATCGAACTGATCGAAGGCGAGTCCGAGCGGATCGATATTGCGATGGCAGGCGGCGCAGTTTGCGTCTTCCGCATGAGCTTCCAGCTTCTGCCGAATCGTCGCCTTTGGGCTGTCGGGCGGGTTTGGTTCAATCGGATCAACGTTGGCAGGTGGTGGCGGTGGCGTTTTGCCGAAAATGGCTTCGCTAAGCCAGACTCCGCGGTGAACCGGACGATGCCGGGTACCGTCTGAAGTTAAGCCGAGAATGGCCCCCATCGTCAGGAGCCCGCCACGATTGTCATCGGGGCGAAGAGCAACCTGACGAAAGCCGGAAACGTCCGGTTCCGGGAGACCGTAAAATTCGCAAAGGCGGGGATTTGCCACTGTCCAGTCCGAGCTGATGAACTGGTCGATGGGGCGGTTTTGGTGAAAGACTTCCCGAAAATAGTGAACGACCTCCTCACGCATGCTCGCCTCCAGCCAGACGTCGTAGTCCGGGTAGAGTTTGCCGTCCGGAGGGAACATGCCGAGACGGTGGAGTTGAAGCCATTGTCTGGGAAAGTCGTCGATGAATCGGGAGATCTTGGGATCGGCTAGCATCCGATCGACCTCTGCAACCAGACCCTCGCTGGTGAGTCTGCCATTCTCTGCCGCGTCGAACAAAGGCTGATCCGGCATCGAGCTCCAAAGAAAGTAAGAGAGTCTCGAAGCAAGCTCCCAATCGGTAAGGCGCTCGCGGGGGATGGCATCACCTTCGACCACATAGGTGAAGTGGCGGGAAGTCAGAACGCCTAACAAAGCCACCCGATAAGCTGAGGGAAGGTCTTCACCAGCCCCCAGCTCAGCCTCATAGGCACGGAGATAGGGAGCCATCTCCTCGACAGTAACGGGTCGGCGCCAGGCGCGCTGGGCAAAGCTTTGCAGGTAATCGGCAACGGTTTCGAGCGAGGCGTCTTCAGGTGGAATTACTCCTTGCCGGGTTGATCGTTCCCGATCGCTTTCGATCGGACCCTCCCATTCAACCCAATCCAAGAGCACGAACGAAAAGATTCCGTTGCCCTCTTCGTCAAACAGTTTGGGGCCGGTGGGATTGAGCAACCGGGTCTCGCTCGTATGAGTGAAGACGTAGCTGGAACTGGCGAGAGTGTTCCGATGATGCCCGCCCTTGGCGCGGGAGATGATGTCAGAAACCACCACATTGAAGTCGAGGTTGGTGGGCATCTCGAGGAACACCTCGAATTCGATGATCTCGGGTTCATCTTCCGGAGCCAGCACATCGAGTTCGATCAGCCCTTCGTTGGAGGCTTCCGCGATTCGTGGTCCGATCCGTAAATGAGAGGTCTGTCCATTGGGCGGACGAATTCCGCTCACCTGCATTCGCGCGCGGTATAGTCCGCTGTGTTCAGGACCAGTTCTCCCGAACCAATTCGCTGACAAGGCGCGTTGCAATCGTCCCGGAAAGATCAACATCCGCAGAGGGCGTTCAATCCCGAATCGTTCCAGATACTCTTGTTGTTTGGCCCCGCCTCCGTATCGAATATCGGCAGCCGTTTTGCGAATTTTCCGGGTTTCGACCGGTTTTTCCGGGAAGGAGCGGTCCAGCACCGTTTCCGCAGCGCGATAGTAACGTTCCACATGAGAAGGCGCGAGCGAGAGCATCGAGCCAATCCGTTCAAAGCCATGCCAGCGCGGATCAGCATTCAGCTCGCCCGGCTTTGCGGGATCATAGCGCACACCCAGCAGGTCATAGACAGTGTTTTGGTACTCTTTCCGACTCAGTCGATAGTGAGCGACCGGTGGGCGCGCGGCCATGCGGGCGGCCCGTCCTTCGCGAAGGCGGGAATCCAGATGGGCGATGACAGCTTCGATTTTGCTTTCACTCGGCTGCGGTTCGTCTTCCGGAGGCATCTCTCCTGCATTGATGCGCTCAACCACTTCGGCCCAGAGATGACCGTCGATCCCAGCTTTGAAATCGCGCGAAAGTTGATCGATCCGCAGATGACCTTTTTCCTTGTCCGGCCCATGGCAACTCACGCAGTGAGTCTCAAGAAAGGCCTCAAACGGTTCCGCGGCTGAAACCGCAGTTGTTCCAAGAGCATAGAGGAAAAGGATGAAGATGGACCGCATCAGAAATGATCACCAGGGGTGACCTAAATCACGCAGTTCCGCCGGGAATCTTTTCGGATGTATCCAGATTTCTTCATTGAAGAATTGAGAACGCCTTTCTGGGGGCACTATGAGCAAGTGGCATGGTTCTAGCTTCCTCTGCGCGGCGATGGCGGAGAAACCACCGAAAAACCAAACTGCGCTTGCCCGGCTCGGGTTCGGTGGGGTGGTTTCGATTCTTTGGCGGTATTTCAAGGAGAAAGCGTTGGAGCAGGTCAAGAGCATCTGGTTCATCATCGCGTATCTGGTCGTCTTTCAAATCCTGTTTCTGGATCTGCCAGTCGTCTACGGCGCGACGATTGCCCTTGGAATCGCCATCGTCGTGATCGGATTGACGTTCTTCATGGAAGGGCTCCGATTGGGGCTGATGCCGTTTGGAGAAACGATCGGGGCGATTTTACCGCGAAATTCCAAGCTGCCGACGATTATGGGATTCTCGTTCGTGCTGGGCGTCGGCGCGACGTTTGCAGAGCCTGCGATTTCCGTGCTGAAGAAAGCCGGGAGTGGCGTGATGCCGAGCGATGCACCACTGCTCTACAGTCTGTTAAACGATTTTTCGACTCAACTGGTGACGTGCGTTGGCATCGGAGTGGGGCTGGCTGTGATGCTGGGAATTTTGCGCTTCTTTTTTGGGTGGTCGCTCAAGGTGCTGATCATCCCGATCATCCTGCTTTTGTCCACGCTGACGTTGATTGCTTACTTCACCCCGGTTTTGAAACCGTTGATCGGGCTGGCGTGGGATTGTGGGGCCGTCACGACCGGACCGGTAACGGTGCCCTTGGTGTTGGCGTTGGGAATCGGGGTTTGCCGGATCATTGGCGATGATGATGACCGCGGTGCGGGCTTTGGGATTGTCACGCTCGCCTCGCTCTTCCCCATCATCGCCGTGCTCGCCTTGTCGTTCTATCATTACTATGCCGAGGACTACTACGGAGCGGCCAACTATAAAAAGGAACTGCTCGTTCCGAAGACGACTCCGGAAGCAGAAGACATTGCCTCGGTAGAATCAACGGAGGAAGAAGAACCGCTTCGATTTACCCAGGAAGAGTTTGAGGCGTATGTCGAGTCCGGAGAATTTGATGGTGACCTGAGTAGTTACCGCACGGTTTATCGGGGTGGGGAGATAACGTTGGAAGATGGGCGGATCGTACATCGCGGCGCTGAGATCCTTTTTGAGAAGAAGGACTCCAAGAATATTCTGGAGTCTTTTATTGTGGAGCAAACCCAACAGCCCTGGGATCACAAGCTCGAGTTTTTGAGCGAGTTGCGAACGTCATCGGTGATGGCGGCACAGGCTATTCTCCCTCTTTGCCTCTTCCTGTTTCTCACCTTGTTGGTGGTTTTGCGAGAGCGATTGCGCCGGGCTGATGAGATCGCGATTGGTGTTCTCTTCGCGGTTGTGGGAATGGGGCTCTTTGGCTTAGGACTAACCTTGGGACTCACTCCTTTAGGCACGCAGCTGGGAAGCAATATTCCCTCAACCTTTGCCCCGATCAAGCCGTGGGGAATGACGGGAACGGTTCCGGCCATGTTCGAGAATGCGATGACCGGGAAAGTCATCGCGATTCTCTTCGCGTTCTTCCTTGGTTACGGAGCGACTTTAGCCGAGCCCGCGTTGAATGCGCTCGGGCAAACGGTCGAGAACACCACGGTAGGGGTCTTTAAGAAGAAAGTTCTGATGCAAACCGTTGCCATTGGTGTTGGTCTCGGCATCGCGGCGGGAGTTACTCAAATGGCGTTTCCCGCCATTGAGCTAACGATGTTATTGGTCCCTCCTTATCTACTGTTGGTCTTTCTAACTCTCATCTCCTCCGAAGAGTTCGTCAATTTTGGTTGGGATAGCGCAGGGGTAACGACCGGGCCGATCACGGTTCCACTGGTTCTGGCCATGGGGTTGGGAATTGGTGCGAACATCCCCGGTGTCACCAATGGGTTTGGGATCCTGGCCTTGGCATCAGTTGGTCCGATCATTACCGTTCTCTCCGTTGGTTTGATCGTTAATCGCACGAACAAACCGGAAAACTCACCTGCGGCCGATGGACAAGTTTAGTCACCATTCTGATTACTCGCTCGTGACAGCGATTTTGCCCCGGCAAAGCACGCACCAGGTGTTGGATGCAGTGCTGGCGTCAGGTGCTCACTATGCGCTGACAACGAGTGCCCGCGGCAGCATGATCAATGAGCGATGGTATCAATCGTTCCTCCCCTCGTTGTCACCCGAGCAGGAAATGGTCACCTTTCTGGTGCCAAACGAGGAGGCGGACACCCTGATGGAGGAAATCGTGATGGTGGGAAAACTGCAACTCTACGGTGCCGGATCGATCTTTGCGATCCCTTGTGAGAACCTGATTTGCGCCGAAGATTATCCTCGCTGGAAACCGGGGAACTATACCTACGAGTCCGTTTCTTTTGATATCAAGTTCCGCAAGGAACTCATCGCGTTGGTCTTGATTACCGAGAAAGACAATGCCGATGCGGTTGCCAAGGCTGCGATTAAGGCAGGAGCTCCCGGGCCTACCATTTCTTATGTTCGAGGGTATGGATTGCGTGACCGCTTGGGTTTGTTGCGGATCACGAAGACGCATGACAAGGAGCTTGTGACCGCGGTTGTTGATCGCTGTGATGTTGAGGCTGTTTTTCAAGCCATGGCGGAAGCTGGCAAAATCGACCAGCCGGGGAGGGGAATCATCTATCAGGTGCCGATATCCAAGGGGCTTACCAACCTCGCCAGCGTCTTTAACGCGCAAAAACACTCGGCGAGTATCCAACAAATTGTTCGGGCGATTGATGAGATTCAGGGCGGGACCGATTGGCGGGCAAACCAGCTTTTGATTCATGATCCCAACGCAAGGGAGTTTCGGCAGAACACGCGGGGTGTAGTCAACGATCGTGTCGTCCTCAATGTGAATTCCCGGCGGAAGGATACGGATGAGTTACTTCAGACCGCGCTACAGTTTGGAGTTCCCGGAGCCAGCGTCAGCAACTGGAGATTTGCGGAAGCAGAAGCAGAACAGACTTCTGGGGGACTTCGAATCAATCGGGAAATCGGAAACCTCTCGATGATTCTGCCTTTAGAGAATGCAAAGCGTCTTCAGACCCATCTCATGGAAACGATTGTGGAACGGGGAATCGAAAAATCCTGCCTGTTTACGATTCCGGCTCCCGTTGTCAAAACATACATTTCTTCATCCCCTCTCAAGGCGAAGAAGGCATAGTGTCGTAGAGTTGGCGTTCCGAGTCCCATTGAACCCGCGCACGGCTCTTTAGATACCACGACAAGGCTTCGTCAGCAGAGACTGGGATACGTCGGGCCACGAGTTCATCCCACGCGACGCCTCGGCGGGAACGCCGCTCTCCCAAACCCAGCTGAAGGATAGAAACTTCAAGAGCTTCCACATGCCCGAAGTCAATCGCCATACTCGCAATCTGCCGAAGCCGGGGAGAGAAGAGGCGGTTTTCGTCTCCGAGCAGGTTCCGAAGTTCACTTTCCTGTCTCCAGAGACTTGCTATCTCCAGACCAAGATCAAGTCCCTCAACCTTCGTCAATTCCTCGAAAAGGTAGGTAGGGTAAGTTGTGC
>JBCDHN010000156.1:0-6862 GCA_038749915.1 Verrucomicrobiota bacterium
CATCTGCGCGACGCGGTGGGAGACACCCTGCAAACGCTGGCAACGCGGGCTGCGGAAAAAAACCTGGAACTCGCCTATCACATTCCGCCAGAAATTCCTGACCGACTCCTTGGTGATCTGGGTCGGCTCCGCCAAATTCTGATCAACCTGGTTGGCAACGCCATCAAGTTCACGGTGGAAGGCGAGATCGTGGTGGATGTGGTGCAGGGTGAGTTCAAAGGAAAGGATGATCAGGAAATGGAGCTGACATTTTCCGTTCGCGACACGGGGATCGGCATCAAAAAAGAGAATTTGGCTTCCATCTTTGATCCGTTCACCCAGGCCGATAGTTCGACGACCCGCAGCTTTGGCGGAACGGGGTTGGGATTGGCGATTTGTAACCAATTGGCGAAGATGATGGGTGGTCGGCTTTGGGTTGAAAGCGAGCATGGGCGGGGTTCCACCTTCTTTTTCTCGGTGCGAGTTGAGCGGGATCACAAATCCCAACGGACCCAGCCTTCCTCATCCGAATTGGAAACGCTTCATGCACTGCCGGTGCTCGTCGTCGATGACAACGAAACCAATCGACGCATTCTGGAGGAGATTTTGCTGAACTGGGGGATGAAACCGGTTCTGGCAGAGGGAGCAGACGATGCCATGGAGGTCTTGGAGCGGTCTGCGAAGTCCGGAAAACACATTCCGATCGCCGCGATCGATTTGATGATGCCCAACGTCGATGGCATGGAGCTGGCACGGAAGATTCAAGGCCGCAAGTTCAGCGCTCCACCTCGAGTCGTGATGCTCACCTCATCGGCGAATCCTCCGACCAGCGCCGAGCGACAAGCTGCCGGGGTCCATCGTTGTCTAACCAAACCGGTAAAGCAAAGCGACCTCTTTGATGCCATCACTGAGGTGTTGGGCGTGGCCGCTGCCGATCCGGCTCGCGATGCCGTTGTCGTCTCCAGTCCCTTGGATCCACCGATCCGGAAGCTGCGGGTCCTGTTGGCAGAGGATGGTCGCATCAATCAGGAAGTCGCAATCAACATGCTGACCCAGCGGGGGCACGAAATTGTCCTGGCGGAAAACGGTCTCGAAGCGGTCGAGTTGTTTGAAAGCGACAAGGCTGGTTTTGACGCGATTCTGATGGACGTGCAAATGCCGCTGATGAACGGCTATGAAGCGACGCAGGCCATTCGGGACCGTGGTGGAGAATTGCCCATCATTGCGATGACGGCGAATGCCATGAAGGGAGACCGTGAGAAGTGTCTCGACGCCGGAATGAACGAATACATCCCCAAACCGGTCCGGTCCCGGGAGCTGTTTCGCGTTCTCGAGCGCAAGACTTCGGGCGGCGAGGATGAGGATGGCGCGACCCAAGATTTTGACGCGCAGGAGTTCCTCTCCCAGTTAGGTGATCCGCAACTTGCGCAAAAACTGATCGGATACTTTTTCGAAGATTCGACGAGTGCCCTTGAGGAAATCCAGTCTGCGTTTGATGCCAATGATAGTGAGGCGCTTCACACCGCAACGCATTCACTGAAAGGCATGTTAGGAAATTTTCCAGGCGCTGTGGCTCATCGCTACGCAACCGAGTTGGATTCCGAAGCAAAGGTCGGAAACCTGGACTCGGCGAGGAAGCGGATGCCGGGCCTGAAGCAGAGCATCGAATTGTTGAGCCAGGCGTTGCGCCGTTTGGATGAAGAGCTGAAAAAGACGAACCAACCCTGATGAAGATTCTCGTTGCGGAAGACGACCGCCTGACCCGAACCAAGATCGAGTCCTACCTGATTGAGTGGGGGCATGAGCCTGTGATGGTGAGCAATGGTGCGGAAGCATGGAAGATTCTGCAGAACGAAGATTTTCCGCTGATCCTTTCAGATTGGCAGATGCCGGAGATGGATGGTCTCGAACTGCTGGTTCACCTACGAGGCCAACGCAACCCGCCCGGAGGCTTTCGCTATGCGATTCTCCTCACCAGTCGCTCGGACAAAGCGGATCTGGTTCGCGGAATGGATGCGGGGGCCGATGATTTTATTACCAAGCCGTTTGATAAGGATGAGCTTCGCGTCCGCATTCGTGCCGGAGAGCGTACCGTGCGACTGGAACGGGAGCTCGATGCCAAGAACGCTTCCCTCAAGATCTCAAATGATCGGATGAGGAAAACATTGGAAGCTGCGACCAAGGTCCAATCCTCGTTTTTGCCCACTCATGATCTCGATCCCAGAGTCAAGTATGCCTTCCACTACCTGCCGTGTGAGGAGTTGGCGGGCGACATGCTCAACGTTGTTCCGCTCGATGACAACTTCGTTGGCGCCTATTTGATTGATGTTAGTGGGCATGGTGCGGCTGCGGCGTTGCTTTCGGTGCAGGTTAGCCGTGAATTGACCGCGCGGGATGCTGAGCTACTTCGTGGCGGAAAAACGGGACCGATCACCTCTCCTGCGGCGGTGGCGGCAGAGCTAAATGCGAGGTTTCCCTGGGATCCCTCCACCCAACAGTACTTCACCTTTCTCTACGGAATTCTCGATCTCCGCACGGGCCACTTCGTTTACACTTCGGCAGGTCATCCCGGACCCATTCTTGCGTCCGGTGAAACAACCAAAATTCAAACTGCGAATCCTCCCGCCATCGGAATCGTGCCGAAGGCCGAATACGAAGAACGGGAACTGCAGCTTGTTCCAGGCGATCGAGTTCACCTCTATTCCGATGGTCTCTTCGAGATTCAAAACGAGCAAGGCGAAGAATTCGGGGAAGACCGGCTCGCCAAAACGTTCGCGGATCAGCGGTCGGAGTCGCTCGAAGATGCGGTGGAACGGACAATTTATCTTGCGGGAGACTGGACCCGGGAGCATCTCGATGATGACGTCTCCCTGCTGAGCCTGGAATACGTTGGGGCCTAAGTCGATTTGCGGCGCAAGATCCATTCGGAAGATAACGTGTATTTATCCAGCGCGCGTTATGAACCCCCAGGTCTTCGTTGTCGGGATTGTGGCCCTCGCCTTGAGTAGTGCTCAGGCGGACTCGAAGCTTTTTGCCTCCGACCGCGCTTTTTTCGAGACGAAGATTCGGCCGGCTCTGGTGGCACACTGTTACGAATGTCATTCCGCCTCATCTGAGAAGGTGGGCGGGAAGCTCTTGCTCGATCACCGGGAAGGGATTCGGAGAGGCGGCGAATCGGGACCCGCAATCATGGGCGCCGATCCGGGCAACAGTCTGCTGATGGATGCGTTGCATTGGAACAGCGATCTGGAAATGCCGCCGGAAGAACCGCTGCCCGATTCCGTAATTCAGGACTTTGCAATCTGGATCAAACGAGGTGCTCCGGATCCGCGGACAGGAACGGCTCCCGGGCTCACTGAGCCTGACAAAGAGCAACCCTCGCTTTGGTCATTCCAGCCGGTTGCTGAACCTTCTCTCCCGAACGTTCGAAACGCCGACTGGCCGTTTAACGAAATCGATCAACTGGTCCTATCCGGCGTTGAGCAAGCTGGTTTGCATCCGGCGGGGGATGCCTCTCCACGGGTGTTGATTCGCCGCTTGTCCTTCGATTTGGTAGGGTTGCCACCTCGGTTTGAAGAGATCGAAGAATTCGTTCGCGAGTATCATCGTGACCGTGACAACGCCGTCGCAACGTTGGTCGATCGATTGCTCGATTCGCCCCATTTTGGCGAGCGCTGGGGGCGTCGTTGGCTGGACATCGCTCGTTATGCCGAGTCGAACGGGAACGACGGTCTCAGCCGAAACCCGACCTTTCCCCATGCCTGGCGTTATCGCGATTATGTGATCCAAGCTTTCAATGATGACGTTCCCTATGATCGCTTTTTGGCGGAACAGATCGCCGGCGATTTGCTGCCCGCCAAAACTGCTGCTGAACGGGACCGACTGAAAATCGCGACTGGGTTCCTCGCTCTCGGAGCCAAACCTGCCAAAGCGATGAACAACAATTTCGCGATGGATGTGGTCGCTGACCAGATCGATGTCATCGGTCGTGGGGTCATGGGGATCAGTGTGGGATGCGCCCGCTGTCACGACCATAAAACCGATCCAATTACGACGAAGGATTACTACGCACTGGCGGGAATTTTCACGAGCACGGAAACGATGTGGGGGCTGGCCGCGAATGAAAAACTGACCGCTCCACCAACTGATCTGCATGTCCTGGAGGCCGCCAAGCCCAACCTTCCTCCGAAAGATTTTGTGGAGACCGTTTTGGTTCTCGAATCCAACACCGGAAAACCCAAGCCCATTCCCAAGTCAAAATGGGAAACCGGCACGCCATTGGCCATGGGCGTTCGGGATCGGAAAGAGCCGGCTGACTGCAAGATTAATCTCAAAGGCGACGCCAAAAAGCTGGGCGAAAGTGTTTCACGAGGTTACCTGACCGGGTTTACTCTTTCCGAGGCTACTTCCGTCGATCCTAAGCAAAGTGGTCGGGTTCAACTCGCGCAATGGCTAACGCATCCCAGTCATCCGCTGACGGCTCGGGTCATGGTCAATCGAATCTGGCTTCACCTTTTTGGAAGTGGGATTGTCAGGACGCCAGACGACTTCGGAGTGTATGGTGAACCTCCGATTCATCCCGAGTTGCTGGATTATCTCGCGACGCGATTTGTGGAGAACGGCTGGTCCGTCAAGCAACTGATTCGAGAGATTGCCGTGAGTCGGACTTACCAGTTGGGGAGTGGATCGGATCCTGAGTCCGTTCGGCAGGATCCCGAAAACCTGCTCCTGGCTCGTCACAACCGCAGGCGTCTTGATGCCGAGGCATTGCGGGATTCCATGCTCCAGGTCAGTGGAAACCTGAACCCGGCGCCTGCCGCTGGTTCGTTGGTGATGCATCGCGACATTCTCGTAAACCTGGCAGGGAGTCTGCACCAAGCCAGTCATCATCGCAGTGTCTATCTTTGCTACCTCAGAAACTCGTCACCCCCGGAATTGGCAGCGTTTGATCTTCCGGACTTTCGCGAAGTGAAGAGTCAGCGAAACGATACCGTGCAAACGGGGCAGGCGTTGTTTCTCTACAATCATCCGTTCATTCATGCGCAAGCCACTGTCTTCGCGCAGTCGCTGAATTCGTCTTCGAGTCTCTATCGCATCCAAGAAGCCTATCAGCGAGCCTTTGGGCGAACTCCCACCGAGTCCGAAACCGGGCGCGCCTTGTCCTTTCTGAAAAACTCCCCTGATCAAGAGTCCGCCTGGCGATCCTTTTGCCAAGCCCTTTTCGCCACCAACGAATTTCGTTACATCGATTGAAACGTCCCGCCGCCATGTTCTCACCAACCCGCAGATCTCTCCTTCAGAACACCGCCTTCGGCTTTGGCTACCTCGCCCTCTCCGGACTGGCCCAAGGAAGCCTCCAGGAGAAACCAGCCCCCATTCGGGCCAGAGCCAAGCGTGTCATCTTTCTTTGCATGAGCGGTGGTCCGGCCCAGCTCGATACCTTTGACCACAAACCACAGACCGGAAAGAAACCGCACCCGGGAAGTGTTACCAAATTTCATCAGCATGGCGAAAGTGGGCTCTGGATTTCCGAACTTCTTCCCGAAACCGCGAAGCACGCCGACAAGCTTTGCATCCTCAACGGAATGCATGCGGATACCGGTATCCATGCCCAGTCCTTTCTCCAACTCCACACCGGCGACCGGCTTCGCAAACGTCCGAGTCTCGGTTCCTGGATCAACTATGGACTCGGCACGGAAAATCAGAATCTACCCGGATTCATCAGCATGAACACATCGCGTCCGGCGGTTTACTCGAGTGCCTTTCTCCCCTCGGTTTATGGGGGAACGCCGATCGGTGGCAATGGCGAGGACATGTCTCAAGCGAGTATCGCCAACGTGACTGTAGGAGTTGGATCGACCGTCGAGAAACGGCGCCAGCTCGATCTGATCCAAGCCATGAATCGGGAACATGCGTTGCAACGTCCCGCTGATCAGCGCCTCGAATCCGTCATCCAATCCATGGAGCTCGGCTTCCGCATGCAAACCTCCGCTCCTGGCCTGCTCGACCTCAGCGACGAATCACCCGCCACTCTCGAGCGCTATCGTGTCGGGAAACAGGAGGGCCCGGTCGGCACCTGTCGCATGTCAGACTTCGGTCGCCAATGCCTTCTCGCCCGACGCTTTGCCGAAGCCGGAGTTCGCTTCATCGAAGTGAATCACGGAAGTTGGGATCAGCACAAAAATCATCGCCGAGACCTCAAAGCCAATTGCGAAGCCACCGATGCTCCCATCGCCGCCTTGTTGGAAGATCTCGAACAACGAGGACTCCTCGAAGACACCCTCATCGTCTGGGGCGGCGAGTTCGGGCGACCCGGATTAACGCCTGAAGACGGCAAAGACGCCACCGGCCACAACGCGAACGGATTTACCTTCTGGCTAGCCGGCGGAGGCGTCAAAGCCGGTTATGTTCACGGCAAAACCAACGAAACCGGCGCCCGAGCCGTCGAAGGCAAAGTCCATTTCCGAGATCTCCACGCCACTATTCTCCTTTGCCTTGGCCTCTCCGCCGACAATCTGCAATTCTTCCACGGAGGCCGCACCCACCGCCTCACCGGCCCCGAAGGAGGCCGCGTCGTCCGCGAAATCCTCGCCTGAAAAACCTCCAAATCGCGTTTTGATTTTTGCCCGGGCCGGTCGATAATCCTCGTCCTCGAATCGGAATTTCGTCCCACTTCGGGCCTGTAGCTCAGCGGTTAGAGCAGGGGACTCATAATCCCTTGGTCGCGAGTTCGAATCTCGCCGGGCCCACCGCTGATAATCAACGAGTTACGAAGGTTTTGAGAGTATTTAAAAAATGAGGTGAGGCCACTTTTTTCTGACCTAAAGGGGAGAGTTGGTCAACTTTTGTCTTAGTATTGCCTTTCGTAATGGATTGGCTGTGG
>JBCDHN010000157.1:0-6824 GCA_038749915.1 Verrucomicrobiota bacterium
CGGCGGCCGCTCAGGCAACGGCCGTTGCGCTACGATAAAGTCGCCTTTTACAAGGCGCCCAGCCCCCGGGCTCTGATCTTGGCGGCACATAGAACCATGGGGCATTTTGGTGCGTAATAATGGCGCGCGATCGATTTCATGTCTCTTATCTTCAGAACCGCTCAAGTCGCCTTGGTCTCGGTCATTGTTCTCGTGTTCGTAGGAGCAATCGTCAGGTCATCGGGAGCGGGGCTGGGATGTCCGGACTGGCCCACCTGCTGGGGCCTGATCATTCCGCCGACCAATGCGGACCAGATTGATGTCGAGAAGCTGGATATTCCGAGATTCAAACGCTACGCCGAGCGCCATGGGATCGATCCCGACACGGTGACGCGCGAGACGGTCTTAGCCGGCTTCAATCCCGTTCATACCTGGACCGAGTTCGTCAACCGGCTCACGTCGTTGCCTCTTGGGTTTTCGACCTTGCTCCTGGCCATCTTCTCTTTTCGAGCAAAGCGAAACCGTTGGTGGATTGTCGGATTGGCCTGGTTCGCACTACTGGATGTCCTCTTCAATGCCTGGATGGGTGCCATGGTGGTGAGAAGCGGCTTGAAGCCCGGAATCATCACCCTCCACATGGCGCTTGCCCTGTTGCTGATCTGCGTCCTCGTCACCGTTGTTTGGCTGGCCCGAGAACCGGGAGCGAAGCCAATTGGAAAAGTCCCGCATCTCCGTTGGGTCACGTTTTTGTTCTTTGCATGTCTTTTTGCGGAGGGAATCTTCGGGAGTCAGGTGCGCGAAATGACGGATCAGCTGGCCAAGGCAGCGGGAGACATGCCTCGGAGCGAATGGATTGGTGCGCTGGATTCGACCACGATTTATCAGGTTCATCGCAGTTTTTCCTGGTCGCTCCTGCTAACGGCAGGGGCCATCTTTTGGCTTGCGCGAAAGAGTGCGGGTGGCGCTGCCGCCTGGGAGCCAAAGATGATTCTTGGAATCGTCATTGCCATGATGTTCATGGGAATCATTCTGGCCCATATCGCGATTTTCCCGGTGGTGCAGGTCCTTCATGTTGGCCTCACCGCGATTTTGCTTGCTGTTACCTGGAAATGGGTGCTGGAAGTGCTCTTTAACTCTCGAAATGACCGTCCCATCTGACATCCCGTCCCGTTCCGACCTCGTCGAGCTTACCAAGGCTCGTCTCAGCATCATGGTCGTTGTGACGACGGCTGCTGGTTTTATCTCCGGTTGGACGGGAGAGACGCCGTTCAGCATTGCGCTTCTCTTTCATACGGTCTTCGGGACGATTCTTTGTGCGTTCGGAGCTGCCGTCTTCAATCAGTTGATGGAAATCCAGCCGGATAAGGAGATGCAGCGAACCGCCGACCGTCCCTTGCCTGCGGGACGGATTCCTCCGGCGGGCGCCTTTGTCATTGGCTGGGTGCTGTCCGCGTTTGGAGTCGTTCATCTCGGCGTCAAGGTGAACACGCTGGCTGCCGTCATCGCTGGGCTTACCTTGTTGGTCTACATCTTCGTTTACACCCCGCTTAAACGTCGCTCCAGTTCAAATACTATCGTAGGTGCGGTGGCGGGGGCACTTCCTCCGGTCATCGGTTGGGTCGGTGCCGGCCAGAACCTGGATTTTGGAGCGCTGTGGTGGTTTGCCCTCCTTTTTCTCTGGCAGCTCCCCCACTTCTTTGCCATCAATTGGATTTATCGGGAGGAATATCAGAAAGGAGGCTTCGTCATGTTGGCGAATCAGGACGATGATGGCAGCAAGACATCTCGTTGGGCCTTCATCTTCGCCATTTCGTTAGTCCTGTTGGCGTTTCTGGCACCAGTGTCCGGAATCACCCGCTGGTGGTACGTCTTGCCCGGAGCCCTTGCCGGAGGATGGCTTGTGATGCTGGCGCTCAAGTTCGTGAAATTGCCCGAACGATCGACCGGACGCCGGCTCTTCTTTGGCACGTTGATCTATCTGCCGATTGTCCTGGTTGCCGCGTTGCTCGCCAAGCCTTAGGGTCTTTGGCGATGGAGCCATTTGAACTCACCACAGCCCGCCTTCGGTTACGCCACCTTGGCCTTGCTGACTTTGATGCGATGCGTGAGATTCACGGCGATGATGAGACCATGAGTTTCTATGGCGGAGCATTTCCTCCCGAGAAAACTACGGATTGGATTGAGCGAAGTCTTGAATCCTATGCGGAGAACGGTTTTGGGAGCTGGGCGGTCCTTCATCGTGAGGAAGCCCGGTTGGTTGGGCTTTGCGGAATCACTTATCAGCTGATTGATGGCGAGCGAATCCCGGAAATCGGCTATCAATTCAACCGCAGCTTTTGGGGCCAGGGATTGGCGACCGAAGCGGCGATTGCCTGCCGGAATTACGGCTTCAAAGAGCTTGGATTTCCGAGACTGGTCTCATGGATGGCAACGGACAACGTTTCTTCACGCCGGGTTGCTGAGCGGGTTGGGATGAAGCTGTGGAAGGAAGTAGTCAATCCCAAGTCTGACAGGCTTCACGCCGTTTATGCGGTCGAGCCATAACGCGATCTATTCGAACAACGCTTCGACATCGTCTTCCTCAAACTTGAGCTTCGCGCTTTCGCCGCCGCTCAAAATCCCTTCCGCCAGCGCCGCTTTGCGTTTCTGCATCGCCACGATCTTCTCTTCCACGGTTCCTTCCGCAATCATCTTGTAAACGAACACCGGTCGTTCCTGCCCAATTCGGTAAGCCCGATCCGTCGCCTGATTCTCGACCTGCGGATTCCACCATGGGTCATAGTGAATCACGGTATCGGCCTCCGTTAGGTTTAAGCCCGTGCCCCCGGCGCGAAGACTAATCAGAAACAAGGGAACTTTGCCGGATTGAAAGGCATCAACGGCCCGTCCACGATTCTGCGTGCTGCCGGTCAACTTCACGTGATCGATCTTCGCAGCATGAAGCTGCTCCTCAATCAGCTTCAGCATGCTCGTGAACTGGGAGAAGACCAGAATTCGATGGTCGTCGCCCAACATGTCGGGCAGAAGATCCATCAACTCGGTCAATTTCGCGCTGTGTTTCCAGGTTAGGTCTTCCTCACCCAGCTTCGCAAGGCGTGGATCGCAGCAAATCTGGCGAAGCTTCATCAAGGCATCGAGAATCACGATTTGTGACCGAGCCAGGCCGCGTTCCGCGATTTCGCTCTTCACCTTCTTGTGCATCGCCACACGAACACTCTCGTAAACGTCGGCCTGTCTTCGCGTCATTTCGACCGGATGATCGATCTCCGTTTTCGGCGGCAGTTCGCTCACCACCTCGATCTTCTTGCGCCGCAAGAGAAATGGCTTCACCCGGCGCGTCAGCACCTCCAGCATGGCCTCGTTCTGCTCCTGCTCGATCGGAATCCGGAACTGCCGCTTGAATGACGCTTCTTCGCCGAGAAACCCCGGCATCAAAAAGTGGAACAAGCTCCACAGCTCACCCAGATGATTCTCGATTGGCGTTCCTGTCAGGCAAAGACGACGATCACTCTTCAGTTTGCTGAGAACCACGGTGACCTTAGAGTTCGGGTTCTTAATGAACTGAGCCTCGTCGAGGATGATCCAGGAATAGTTGATCTCGGCATGGCGAACGGCGTCGCGTCGCATCAGGCCATACGTCGTGATCACCACATCCGCATTTGATACCGCGCGGAATTGCTGCAGGCGATTGTTGCCATGCAAGGTGATCGCAACGAGGTGCGGCGCGAACTTCTCCAGCTCATCGCGCCAGTTCTTCATCAAGCTCGTCGGAGCGACCAAGAGGGCGGGGCGGTCGAGTCGGCCCGCCTCTTTCTCACTCACAAGATGAGCAATCGTCTGGAGCGTCTTTCCCAGTCCCATGTCATCGGCGAGAACGCCGTTTAATTGGTTCTCTGCGAGAAAACGTAGCCATCCTACACCGACTTTTTGATAATCACGCAACTCGGCCTGCAGTTGGTCCGGTTTCTCCGCCGGGGCGATTTCGATCCCATCCCGTAGTATTCGAGCGATTTGCCGAACCGACTCCGGAATCCCCGGGATCTCTCCATCGACTTCGAATAACTCCGCCAACTCAGCCGCACGCAGCGTCCCGACCTCCATCTTCTCACCCGCATGAAACGGATCGCGATCGTAGAGCTCGAAAATCCGGTCCACCATATCGGCAAATCCTTCGCCCGTGAACACATGTGTCATCCCGCCAATCGTCGGGACAAAAAACACCTGACCGGCGATCTCTTCGCGAAACTGATCCGGCGACACCTTCGCATAACGCTTCAACAGATCATGAACCAGCGGTAACAGATTCACCCGCTTCCCATCCACCAGAATGCCAAGCTCAAAGTCAAACCAACCTTGTTTCTCGGAAGGCTCGATCGTCACCACACTCTCGGTCGGCGCCACCGCCAAGCGACGTTGTCCCTCAAATCGAAACGTCCACCCTCGCTTCTCCAACTCACCCTGGGTTTGTACCAGAAATCGATGCCAACGGCTCTGACCGATCATCACTGCCGAGGAAGGATCATTCGTCTCCTCCGGAGGATACACAAAGTCGTTGGCCGCATCCTCCAACTCATAACCCGCGCCAACCTCGGCCAGCGGCCTCATCCCCAGCTTCAGCAACCTCTCCGCCTCTTGTTGCTCCAAATCGCGATTCCGCTGAATCTCAATCAGCTCGTTCTCGACCACTGTCGTTGCTGCGGCTCGCTTCGATTGGTAGCGCAAAAAGTGTCCATCGTATTCAAAGGACAACTTCCCCACGAACAGCTTCAGCGGATGGCCTAATGCCCGGGGATAGAACTCGCGCTGCCGGATGTCGAAAATCGGCTTCGGTTTCACGTTTGTCACCGTCCGCTTCTGGAACGCGCCTGGCTCCGGCAACCTCCACTCCGGGAACTTCTTCGCCATCGCCGAGAAAAAGTGCGACGCCGCCTCCGCATCCATTTCTCCTGTATTCAGCCACGCACTAGCCAACGTACTCGGAAACCCACACTCCACTTCCAACACCTCACCCGTCATCAAATCAACACCCGCCAACGGCGCCGTCGCTACGATCTCCAGGTTCGAAGTCGTCTCGAGGCAGGGCCGCTGCGTCGGAATCACCGCATCCTTCCCTTTCGGATCAAGCAACTTCCAACCCAGTGTCGCCCGCACCTTGCGCTCGCTCCAATGCAGCTGCGTCGTTCCTTCTTCCCACACACAACGCCCCGTCCTCACAATATCCTCCAAAATCTCGAATCCCGCCTTGCCGCTAAACTGGATCTGCTTCTGCTCCTTCGACGCCGCCATGTAGAGCCGCATCAAAATCCGCCGATCCTGCCCTGTCACAAACTCCTTCGTTCCCAGTTTTTGTAGCCCCCTCTTGTCATAGAGCGGCTTCGACCGTTTTAGATTCGACCCCGGAAAGCGAATTTCGCACACCGTCGCCCCGTCCTCACCCGGCGTGAGCACATAAGTCATCAACTCCTCGCTGGCAGCGGTGGCAGACATCATCAACGTACAGGAAATAGACTGCCGAGATCTCCTGGTAATTCAACCGTTCTTAACTTCATTACAAGCCGTATCGCGGATCTCCGGCCCGTGCCTTGCATTGGCTCCGGTTGCGCGGGCCAGAGACCCGCGATACCGCCGTTGATCTGCGCCCATCCGTGGAAATCCAAGCTCATCTGTGTCGTAAGTCGATCCAAATGGCCGTCAATCGCACTTTGTCCACCTCGCTTCTTTCAAAACAGACACTTCGGATGGAAATGGCATCCTGTCGGTCAAGAACTACCTGAGCGGTATAGAGCTGCTGCGCGGAGTTCGGAAAACTCAAGGGTTTAAATGTTCTCCGAACTTTGATTTCAGAAAAGGAGCCTAAAACAATCCCGAAGAAGTTAGTGATAGGAAATTGATCTGAGGGACATGTGCAGATTGAACCATTTTTTTGATCCGTCAAAATCGCTGAATTTCAGAGGAATGCGAGTATGCCGAAATAAGAAAGCGAAAATCGGTGATTTGTAGGAATAAAGACTATTCGTCAGTGCAAATTTCTGGATTCTCTCCAAAGGCTTCGTGTTTGCCCAATTTGGGATTTGGATTCAGTTGTGAAGCATTAGGTGCTGGTTTCGTAGCCACCATGATCGCCTTATTGAAATCCTCGCCCTTGTCTGAGGAAGAGGTCCTTCTTTATCCCCAACGTGACGCAGATCAACCTGCCACGCTGCAACTTGAGCTCGCACCGATCCGGTGAATTCGTCGGGTAGCAGAATTTGCGAAAAATTCTGGGGGCGGATCGGAAAATTTTGCAGCTTCTGCTACGTTGGATGACAAAGCGATCTCTTGTCCCAGGATTGCAACTGCCACTCAGGCGAGGTAGAGAGCAGGATGACGCTTGATTTGCCGAAGTGGTTTGATCTCCACACCCATTTCCGCCAGGGGCCTGCGATGCCCAACTACATCCAAGCTCACCTCGACATGGGGTGCGCGGGGGCCCTGGCGATGCCGAATACGAAGCCGCCGCTGAGCCGTGTCTTTGGAGAAGCGGCTCCGGATTCGTGGACGATCGAGCAGTATGTTGCCGATCTTCGGGAAGCTGGCGCGGATGGGTTCGAGCAACTTCTGGTTCCGCTCTATCTGACAGCCAACACGACTGCTGCGATGATTGCTGAGGGCGCCGAAGCTGGTCTCCTGCAGGCTTGCAAGTATTATCCACCGCATGGAACGACAAATGCCGAGCATGGTGTCCCGATGGCTGAGTTGATTGGGGGCGAGGTGTTTCAGGCAATGGAGGAGCACAACGTTGTGCTCTGTATTCATGGCGAAAAGCACGCGCTCAGCGGCGAGGACTACTTGGCGGCGAACCGGAA
>JBCDHN010000158.1:0-6817 GCA_038749915.1 Verrucomicrobiota bacterium
GCCGAGCGTGCCATCGGGGCTGCGCAAAAGCGCGATGTTGCTGGCCAAATCATCTTCACGATGATCTCCGGCACCACCACATGTTGGGGAAGTTGGGCGATGGCAACGACCATGGCTCCGATGTCCTCCGGATGAACCATCTTTGCCTTCTTTTCTTCCGGAACAGGCTCAGGTCGATCGTCCAGAAGCGGAGTGTTCACTTCGCCGGGATAAACGTTGGTGATCCGAATCCCGTTTTCGGCTTCCTCTGCTCCAATTTCCGTTCCGAGCGCAGTAGCCGCAAATTTTGAAGCAGCATAAGCGGCTCCGGCAAGCGGGAGTGCTCTCTTTCCAGCGATCGAAGAAACGTTGAAAACGATACCGTCCTTCCTTTCTCGCATCGATGGCAGGATCGCATGCAACACGTTGAAAAATCCGGTGCAATTGACGGCAATCAACTTGTCGAAGTCGGATGGATCCAGAACCTCCATGCGCCGCTTTGCAATATTTACCCCCGCGCTATTCACCACCATATCAATCTGGCCCAACTTCTCAGTCGCCCAGTGGAAAAGACTCTCGACATCGGTCCGATCAGCAACATCGCAGGCTTTCACGAGTGGTGGATTCGTTTCGAACGACGTTGCGGCTTGTTCCAGCTTCTTTTCGTTTCGACCCGCAATAACCACCCTCGCTCCTGCTTCAGTAAGCGACTGAGCGATTCCGAGACCAATGCCGCTTCCGCCTCCGGTCACAACCGCATTCTTGCCTGCTAAGATACTCATCCTTTGTTCTGTTGGAGTTAGCTACAATGAAGATCCGAAAACCCGCTTAGCGAACGACGCGAGCGCCTCCACCAGCCATCACTTTTTCGACCTCGCCAAGGGAAGCCATGGTTGTATCTCCCGGCGTAGTCATCGCCAACGCACCATGCGCAGCGCCATAATTCACGGCTTTATCGGGATCATTATGGGCCAAAAAGCCATAAATCAGTCCGGAAGCGAAGCTGTCGCCGCCACCAACGCGGTCCAGAATTTCCAGGCGGTCCCGTTGCTCGGCCTGATAGAATTCGCCATCATGCCAGCAAATGGCGCCCCAGTCATTCACCGTGGCCGTGTGAACCTCCCGAAGTGTCGTGGCCGTCGCCTTGAAGTTGGGAAATTCCTTGATCGCTGTTTCGATCATGTTTTTGAAATTCGCGACGTCGATTCCCGAAATGTTCTCGTCAACGCCCTCCACTTCAAATCCCAGTGAGGCTGTGAAATCCTCTTCATTCCCGATCATCACATCGACATACTTCGCAATCTCACGATTCACCTCCTGCGCCTTCTTTTGACCGCCGATCGACTTCCAAAGCGATGGTCTGTAGTTCAAATCATAGGATACAATCGTTCCGTGCTTCTGAGCGGCCTTGCACGCATCAATCGTGACTTCTGCAGCGGACTCCGATAGAGCCGCAAAGATACCGCCGGTATGGAACCAACGTGATCCTGCTGCCCCAAAAACCTCGTCCCAATTGACATCTCCCGGCTTCATTTGAGAAGCCGCTGTGTTGCCCCGGTCCGGACATCCAACCGCACCACGAATGCCATATCCTCGTTCCGTGAAATTGAGCCCGTTGCGAACATCCCGGCCGATCCCGTCATAATCCTTCCATTGGATGAATCGCGTATCGACACCGCCCTGAAGGATGAAATCCTCAATCAAACGACCAACCGGGTTGTCTGCGAAGCTGGTCACCACGGCACTGCTCATCCCAAAACAGCGGCGCAGTCCGCGAGCGACGTTGTACTCTCCACCGCCTTCCCAGGCTGAAAAAGTCCGGCTTGTGTGGACCCTACCTTCCCCGGGGTCCAATCTCAGCATCACCTCACCGAGAGAAATGCAGTCGAAATCACAATCAGAACTGGGACGCAATGGAATAGACATTTTGGAATAGGAGTTGGGCAATGGTTGATGGAAAGATGGAGCGTCTCGCACTCCCTTCCCGGCGTATCACTCTCTAGCGGTGATTCCCTGATTGTCGACCGCAAAACCGGGAAGCAACGGCTCAGATCATGGCTACAAAACCTTCTTCCAGGCCGAAGGCATTGCGATTTATCCGTTGACACTCTTACGGCAGGTTCGATTATGAAAATCGCTGAAGTTTCTAAAATTTGTTGACTTAAGTTAAAAGTCTAGAAAACTTAATAGAAGAACTTTATGAAAATCCCGCATCGATTTTTCGTCCTCTCCGCTGTTCTTGCCCTGCCATTCGGCAACATCTCTCAAGCGGAAGACTCTGTGGTCTACACGGACATCATTGCTCCAGTTTTTGAAGCAAAATGCGTCAGCTGCCACGGTGCTGACAAACAGAAGGGTAAACTCCGCATGGATACGATGGACTTCCTCACGGAAGGTGGAAGTGAGGGACCGGCAATAGTCGCAGGCGATGTGGATGCCAGTCTGGCGATGTTCCGCATCGATCTCCCCGTCGATGACGATGAGCACATGCCGCCAGAGGACAAAATCCAACTTACTGACGACGAAGTGAAGCTCTTGCGCTTCTGGATCGAGAAAGGTGCCAATCCTACCGCAAAGGTAAGCCAACTTGGATTGACTGATGATCTGAAGGGCAGCGCTACGACAATCCTTGCCTCTCTCAAAGCACAGCCTGGAAAGCCAGCTCCTTCTGCTGAAGAGGTGAAGATCACGGAGGCCAAGAAAAAACTGGCCGCTGAAGTGATGACGAAAGTCAATGCCACAGGCGCGACCTTGATGCCGATTGCGCAAAACACACCAGAACTTCGCTTTTCAGCCCTGAACGTGGCAAAAGAGTATGGTGACGCGCAGCTGAAGATGCTTGAGCCTATTGCCGATCAGATTGCGGCTGTCGATATCGCCCGGACCAAAGTGTCTGACGCCGGTCTCGCGACCATTGGTAGGATGACGAACCTCCGCCAGCTCAAAGTCGAAAAGACCAATGTTTCCGACGCTGGGCTGAAGCACCTGAGCGGCCTCACCAGCCTTGAATATCTCAACCTTTACGGAACGCAGGTCACCGATGCAGGCTTGGCACATCTTACCAGTCTCGCCAAGCTTACCAGACTCTATCTGTGGCAGTCGAAAGCTACTTCGGAAGGCGCTGACAAGCTGAAGAAGAATCTCCCTGACGTGATCATCAACCTGGGCTGGGAACACGAAGCCAAGCAGAAGGCCGTTCAAGTTGCGGCAACAAAACCTGCAGCAAAACCAGTCCCCGCGCAGACACCGAAGCCAGCTCCCAAGCCTGCTGCGCCTAAACCCGCCGCTAAACCAGCTCCTGCTCCCGCAACACCAGCTCCGGCAGCGACCGCAACCGCTGGAATCACCCTGGCTGTCTTGGAATCCCATTTGAAGGCCGCGCATGACGAAGCATCGCGACTCAATTCCACCGCATCAAAGGCCTTGACTGATGCCAAAGCCGCTGCTGCCGCAGCCAGCGCCAATCTCGACAAAGTGAAAAAAGATGCCGCTGCCAAGCAAAAGGCTGCCGAACTTGCAAAGGGTCAGATCAAAGACCGTGAGGCGGCGGTCAAAGCGATTCAGGGTGCTCTGGACACGACCAAGACTCAACAGGCGCTCGCCGCTCTTTCCAAACGCCTTGAGGCCGACCTGAAAGAAGCACAGAAGCTTCTCACCGATGGAAAGAACGCAGTAACCGCCGCTGACGCCGCCGCGAAAGGCGCCACTGCGGCAATCGCAGCAGCTGAGAAAACAGCTGCAGCGAAAGCACAAGCTGTCGATCAAGCTTCCAAACAGGTTGCCAAAGTGGAGGCGATTGCCAAATCGATCACCGCAGCAGTCACAGCTTCCAAAGGCTAACGCAGCCCCAACGATCAGGGGCAATTTCACAGCCCTGCAAAGAAGGTAGCACCGAAGGAAAACGATTCGGTAGATGCCCAATCCACACAAAGGCGTGATCGATCCTGCCCCGAAACATCAAGGGGTCACCTCCTAACAAGTCTCTTTTCAAAGATTTGCGTGCATATACCTGGGCCATTCCGTCTTCGTTGACGGGTGGCCCTAACCCTGTTTCTAGACCAACGTTTACCCTTCCAGCTGTTTTCGAAGCTGAGGGATCAATCTCCTCCGCCGGAATTTGCCAAGGCCTGATACTCTTCCGGAAGGGCCCTGGCAAAGCGTGATTTGTCGATCGCCTTCATGTAAGCTTCGACAGCACTGACTTTTCCCTGAACCATCTGATCCCAGATCGCTTCGTCCATGAACTGCATTCCATGGGCCTTACCCCCGGTGATGATGTCGTAAAGCTTCTGAGTTGCGCCTTCACGAATGACCGCTCCCACCGCGGGTGTGGCCACCAAAATTTCGTTTACCGCAACCCGGCCAGGCTGATCCTCGCGCTTCAGCAAGAGCTGGGCGACAACACCGCGGAGTGACGCAGAAAGCATCGTCCGGACCTGGGACTGTTGATCCGATGGAAACACGTCAATGATACGGTCAACGGTCTTGCGCGCGTTGTTGGTGTGCAGCGTGCCGAATACCAGCAAACCGGTTTCCGCTGCGGTCAGCGCCAGCGAAATTGTCTCCAAATCGCGCATCTCACCAACCAGAACAATGTCAGAGTCCTCCCGCAACGAAGCGCGAAGCCCGTCAGCAAATGAAGGGGTTTGAATGCCGACCTCCCGTTGGGTGATGATGCTTTTCTTATTGTTGTGAACAAACTCGATCGGTTCCTCCACCGTGATGATGTGGCGGGAGTAATTTGAATTGATGTAGTCGATCAGGGCGGCAAGCGTGGTGCTTTTCCCCGATCCGGTCGGCCCTGTTACCAAGACCAAACCACTCTTCATCTGCCCGAAATGCTCGACCACGTCGGGAATGCCCAGATCCTGAAGGGTTGCAATTTTGGTGGGAATGAGTCGAAAGACTGCCGCCAGCCCATTCTGCTGTTTGAAGTAGTTGCAACGGAATCGGGACTCAGCGTCCATCTCATAGGCGAAGTCGAGATCTCCGGTTTCCAGAAACTTCTCAAACGCCTTCGGTTCGCAAATCTCCGCCAACATGCCCTTGAGCACGTCATGGGTTAGGACTCCTTCAGAGATGGGACTTACCGCACCGTGAACGCGAACTTTGGGAGGTTGACCTTCGCTCAGGTGAAGGTCGGAACCTCCACCGTTTACGAGGACGTCAAAATATTGGTCGATTACAGCCATTTCAGGTAATTGAGGGGAGTTTTCGAAAAAAGTTAGTTCTGTGTCGCAAGACCGAAGTGCTGCCGCATCACCGTCTGATCAATGGAACGCATAATGCACTCCTCCTGCGTAATTTTGCCAGCTTCATGAAGATCGCGAAGCGCGTCGTCCATCAAAATCATCCCAACATTCCGTCCCGTTTGCATGATGCCTGGAAGCATAAACGTTTTCCCGTCGCGGATACTCGCAGAAACCGCAGGCGTATTCACCAACAGCTCCATGGCCAACGCGCGTCCTTTTCCATCGGAAGTTGGAACGAGTTGCTGGCTGATTACTCCACGAAGTGACTCACTGACCATTTGACGAATCTGCCCACGCTGATCAACCGGAAAGACGTCGAGCACACGGTCGAGGGTTCGAGCCGCACTACCAGTGTGAAGCGTTCCCAAGACAAGGTGCCCCGTTTCTGCGGCGGTGATGGCGAGCGATATCGTCTCCAAATCGCGCATCTCACCCACCATGATCACATCGGGATCCTCGCGGAGTGATGCGCGGAGCGCACGCGCAAACGAGTCCGTGTGAAGGTGCACCTCACGCTGGTTCACATGGCACTTTTTGGATTCGAAAATATACTCAATCGGATCTTCGAGGGTGATGATATGATCGTCGCGATCTTGGTTGATTTCATTGATAAGGGACGCCAGCGTGGTCGACTTGCCACTTCCTACCGAACCGGTCACGAGAATCAAACCGTTGGTGTATTGGAGAAGTGGCTTGATGTGTTGGGGCAGCTTCAACTCATCCATGGTCCGGATTTCAGTGCTGATGATCCGGAACACCATTTCCCAGCCGAGCCGTTGCTTGACGACGCTCGCCCGAAATCGGCCAAAGTCATTGTGATAGGCAAAGTCGATGTCACCCCGCTCCATGAATCGCTGGAACTCAGCATCGGATAGGAACCCTTTGACCAGTCGTTCGGAGTCTTCCTTGGTTAGGGGATCTGCGTTTTCCCAAATCGGTTGCAAGGACCCGAACCGTCTCCAGGTCGGAGGAGCTGCCGCAGGGAGGTGAAGATCGGAGCAGTCGTATTCGACAGCAACTTTCAGGTAGTCATCAACGTGATCAAAAACAGCAATCGTGTCTGACATAAGCCAGGAAAAAAGGGATTAAGTGATTGGGTGGTTGGTTATGTAGACTGAAAGAGCCAGCAAATGCAACCCTATTGCTTAGCCGACGCACCTTTCGCCCATTTTTCGACGGCTTCGGTCGCCATTTTCGTCAATGTTGGTCGCGCCAACGCAAATCCCCCCTTGGCCAATCCTGCCAGAAGCATTCCCACCAATGGTCCTTTGCCGGAGTCTTTAACCTTGGCCACACCCTTTATCTGCTCCTTGAGAGAACGCTTCAACCGCTTGTTTGGCAAGACCACGAACCCGGTCGCAACTCCTGCCACCAGCACCACTCCCAACCACTTCCACTTTCCGTCATGGAATGAATCCCGGATCTGACTCGGGATATTCAGAAAGTCTCCCACCTCCTCAAAGTCAATCACCAGATCGTTGCGTGACTCATCCAAGGACGCGATCAGCGTTCTTTTCTTTTCTTCGATGGAAGATTCTGAGCCAGCCATTTTTCGTCCTTTTCCAATTCTTGAAGGGTGGCTTCAA
>JBCDHN010000159.1:0-6811 GCA_038749915.1 Verrucomicrobiota bacterium
CACTCGCCACTGGTTCGGTAAACGAGAACTCGATCTTGGCCTGCTTGTTACAGGGAAGATCTGAATAGTGGTCAAAGTCCAATTCCACAGATTCGTTCTCATCGGTCGGTTTCCAGTTCGGTGTCAGTCGGAATCGCGCTGAAACATCCATCACTGGATGCGCACCTTCAAGAAACGTGGATATCGGCGGCTGCGGCGTGTGACCTGGAGGTGAGAGCATCTCTTGGAAGCTTTTCTCGGTCAGCGTGTGTCGCCGCACGTAGATTCGAGGCGAAAGCTTGGCAACTGGATCGCGCAACGCATCTCGAATGACCGCCTCGAAGATGTTCTGCTGGTTTAGCGCGACGGCATTCATTTCTTCAGCGAACAGTTGGCTCCGACACCTGATGTGAGGTTCGGAGCGTCTTTATATGGAGTTTCGTGTCAGATATCCTCCCAAATCAAGGGCAAAGGGAACATGATGTCAGATATCCATCCAAATCCGAGACAAAAGGGACATGGATTTTTGACTGGCTACGATAATTGAGAGCGCAACCGACCCATGGATCGATATGGTCGATTTTTCTCGACGTATTCTGTTTTCGAGAGATTGATAGTGTTCAAAAGAACGCATCGCCGAAATTAGACGCGCATGAAATCCGATCATCGTCCCCAAAAACTGGAAACCCAGCTCCGAGAGGCAATTCGTAGGAAACAGTTTTCACTCGGAACCGAGAAAACCTATGTTGGTTGGTACAAGCAGTATGTCAGGTTTCACCAACTGCGGCATCCGGCCGAAATGGGCGCTGAGGATATCTCACGGTTTCTGACCCATTTGGCGGCGAATCGCCACGTGGCGGCAGCGACACAGAATCAGGCGTTGAATGCACTGGTCTTTCTTTATCGGGAGGTTTTGAAGATCGATGTGCCAGGAATTCAGGCATTGCGTTCCAAACGGCCCAAACGGTTGCCGACCGTTTTGAGCCCCGACGAAGTCAAATGCCTACTTGGCGAAATGAGCGGAGTTTGGCAGTTGCAGGCCCAGTTGCTTTACGGGTGTGGCTTGCGCATCAGCGAATGCCTGCGGCTGCGAATCAAGGATGTTGACTTGGGGCATCGGATCATTTGGATCCGATCTGGAAAGGGTGGTAAAGATCGCAGTGTCCCAATGCCCAAAACCTGCGAGGCGCTGTTGCATCGCCAACTTGAGTATTCACGGGGTAAGTATGAAGAGGACCGACAACATGATCAACCAGGCGTGGAGTTACCCCATGCGATGGAGCGAAAATCACCTGGAGCTGGCAAAAGCTGGCCATGGTTTTGGGTTTTTCCGGCGGCCGATTCTTCGATCGATCTTCGAAGTGGGATCCGGCGACGCCATCACCTTCACGAAAAGTCGTTGGGTCGTAAACTGGGCGTCGCGCGGGAGAAGGCCCAAATTCCAAAACGGGTCACTGCCCACACCTTACGGCACTCCTACGCTACGCATTTGCTCCTTGGAGGTGCAGACTTGCGCTCGATTCAGCAGGCTCTTGGACATACCAACGTCAAGACGACGGAGGTGTATACCCACGTAGTCGAAGCAATCCGTGGACCGTTGGACAGTCCATTGGATGGATTGTAAAGGGATGAGAGATGATCACCCGACCTGGGTGGCGCCAGTTCTTGGTTCGTTACTAAGCCGTCTCTCCGAGTAGTGCATAGATGTCGTTTTCGAGGACGGTGTGATCCCAGTAGAGTGCCTTGGAGTAGAGCCAGTTGCTGCGCGGGCCGATGGTGATGAGGCCGGTGCGCGGTTTGTAGTTGGGGTTGGCGCTGACCTGTTTCTGATCAATGATTTTCCGACAGAGGTCTTTGTGGAACTTCCATTGAATCCCGCCTTTTCCCGGACGGGTATCGACGATTTCGCAAACCAAATGGTTATCGACCGCTCGCAACTTCGTGGTTTGCTTGGAGGTTTTGAAAATGGTGATCTCGGAAGGAGCGGCTTGTGGTGCGGCTTCCGATTCGAGGGTCTCCTGCATTGCTTCTTCCTGAACCGGAGCTTTGAGGTATTCCTTGTAAGCCAGGATGGCCATGATGACCCCGGTGGTGGCGGCGATGGCGGCGGAGGCCGCTTCGATAACGTCGGTGATCTTGATTTCGTCAAACATGGTTGGGAGTGCTGGCGGCGAAGCTCACTGCGGCTTCACCCTAGCCGAGTAATACCCCGATCCGGCGGCATTTCCAGTCCCGTTGAATTTGAGCGAGTAAGAACCAGAGAACTCGTTGTTCTTCACGTCGATTTGATCGAGCGAGAGTTTGAGGTTGGTCACGACATTGCCGATGACAGCCCAGTTGCAGTAGAAGTTGCGGAATTCCATCACGAACGGTTTTCCACCCTCGCCTCCCGTGATGGTGCCAGTCACTTTTCCGCAGGCTGGCGGAATGCCGTTGACGGTCGACTTCAACCGGGTGGTGAGGCTGTAGCCGGTCGCGGTCTGCTTTCGGTCGATGACTTCGATCCCGGTGACCTTGAGGACGAGAGGCAACGCGATCCCGCCCAGACCTTTGGCGCTGATGCCGCCCTTTTCCTTGAGGCGTTTCCGGGATTGGGGATCGGCCTCACCGAGCTCGATGACGAAGGGCGTTGAGGTGTTGGTGCCAAACAGGGAAGACACCGCGTCTCCGGAACCGATGGTGCCACTTCCCACAATACTGAGCTGCGGGCTGGGGTTGTAGTCTTTCACCCCGGCACAACTTCCGAGGAGAAGGGCGACAGGCAGCAGGAGAATGGTGGGTTTCATGGGTGTTCTGGGAAATGCAAATTTCACAGGAATGCTAAAGAGGAGTCGATACGACTGCCGAAATGGTGGCCAATTCCGCTACGAGTTCCTGACTCCGTTCGGATGCGGGGACCCACCTTTCGCGATTCGACTGGTATCAATGCGAGGGTTGCTGCTCGTCAGCGATTGCCGTTGCCATCGTCGCGGCAGGGTAGAAAGTAAATTGCGAGCAACCCAATCGGAGGAACGAGGGAGATGAGGAAGAGGATGCGTGGGTAGCCTTTCCCGATGACAGCTTTCCAAAAGCCCACGAAATAAAGAGAAACGGTAAGGAGGAAAAGAATGATCACCACCGTTGCGACCCAGGCAGGAAGTTGCACTTCTTCCGGAATTGATCGGGGCAGAAGCGCAAGCGCCAACCAGAGACCGACGGCCGAGGCAAGCAATCTTCGTCCTGGAAACGGTTTGTCCTGGTAGAACCTTGCCGGATCTGATGATGGTGATGTGGAGTTCATGCCGGTCAATTTTCCTTTGCTGGAATTTAGAGCTATTTTCAAACGCCCCCTAGCCTAACGTTCTTGTTTGACTTTTCGGAGATAGTCAATCACCGCTTGCTCAAGCCCTCCGGCATCGCCAGTCAGCTCGATGGCTTCATCAATGCGCTGGTCAGCTCCGGCGGCGACGAGAATCCGAACGGCTTCCAGATTCACCCACATGGCGGCATTCATGAGGGCCGTATCCCCGGTATGGGGGTCCGTAAAGTTGGGTTGAGCCCCGGCGTGAAGAAGCAGGCTCAAGACGTCGTTTCCTCCATAAGGACCGGTCGCGACATGCAACAGCCCCGAGCCATCTGAGCCCAGGTCAGGTCCCGATCCGCGTTCGAGGAATGCAGCAACGCTCGAAGCGTCATTGCTGCGAACCGCGTCCTCAATGGTTTGAGGACCCTGATGTGAGCAGGATGAAAACCCCATGGTGGCGAACCCGATCACCAGGATCAGACGGGAAACCTCAAAGACGATTGGGCGCGCTGCCGCCATTGGTGACAATGCTATGGTGGTGAGCATGGCGGTGTCAAGATCCGCCATGATCGGAAGATACGAACGAAAGTGATGGGCTCCGTAAGAGAGGATTTCCGTATCCGATTCGTTATCGACGTCGGTTCGTATCCCTGCCGGCACGACGCACTTCCGTGACGGCTAGTAGAAGACTGGAGATCCGTCGACAGGCTGAGGATGACAAAAATTTCCAAACCCAAGCGCATTCGAAAATTGCACCATGCTTTCGCGGGGGCCTTTGAGTGAAGGCTGTGCGAGGCGGCTTCGAGAACAGAGAATCCTCGTCCGCGCTAGACGTATTTCCACCTACGGACTGAAATCAAACCAGTCAAAAATCGACGACAGATCAATGTCAGGCCATTCCAGCCAAGACAGATCGATATCCAAGGCGGAAAACCCGGTCGAATCTCCAACGAGATCTCCCAACACTTCGGCTTTCATTTGGGCATAGTCACAGACTTCGCCCATCGCTTGATGAATTCTCAGAAAGTCAGACGGCGATGAGAACATGCAGTAGGCCCAACAATGCCAATCGATTTTATAGCCCAACTCAAGGGCCGCCTTGCGGACTTCCGTGGGATCATAATATTGTTTCTTCCCATGATCACGAACGAGTTTTTCTCCAACGCGACTGACAAGTTCTTTGCGCTCCGAGGGCTTGATGGGTTCTGGCATAATTGGGATCAGACTACATCACTGTCGAGTCAACTCCAAGCAGTCACTCAACCAAGCTTGCTAGGGAGCGTTCGAAAACCACGGGCGAACTTCGCCGCGAGGATTTTTGGGCCGCAACAAGGCGCGATTGTGCGGAGATGAGTTTCCTCACAGAGCGCAAGCGCAACGCCGTTGCGGCCCAAAAAGACCGCGTCTTTCTCCCGCGCATCAGCGCCACTGACTGAAAGACTAAAAATCAGTGCGAGGTCGGCTGTGGTTTTCGAACGCTCCCCAGATCTAGGGCCGGGCTGAGACGACTTCGGCTTCCCAGCTTTGTAGTTGGGCGGTGAGACGGGCTTTGGTCGATTCGTCGTCCAGAGGAACGGATTCGGTGGGATCCTTGGCCAGGTCGAACAGCCAGTTCTCGATTGCACCACCTTCTTCCTTCCAAACCATCTTCCAATTATGATGACGGACCGCGCGCCAGGTTCGATCGCCACGCTTGGAACGCCAGTAGAGTGAGCGGGGCAAATTGGGACGCTCCGCACGTTCCTGCATCAGGATGTCGACTCCATCAAGATGTCCCACGGTCTCCACTCCAGCCGCTTGAAGGAACGAAGTCGTCAGGTCCATGAGACAGCCAACGCGATCGGAAACCGTGCCGGGATGAAGCTGGCCGGGCCAGCGTACAATACAGGGAACGCGAATGCCGCCCTCGAACAGGGTGCTCTTGAAATCACGAAGCGGGGTGTTGATGCCGGGCTTGATCGCGCCGTGATCGCTGGCGAAAACGATGAGTGTGTTGGATGCAAAATCCATGGTGTCCAGCTTCTCCATGATTTGCCCGACGTTCGCGTCCATGTCCTCGAGCATCTCAACGTAGGTTTCGCGAGTGCCGGCCGTCCACTGCTCAGCGGAAACGGGCTCGGGTGACAAGTCATCAGGGCCCTGGAACGGAAAATGGGGGGCTCCGTAGGGCACGTAGAGAAAGAAAGGCGTTTCCGAGCTCTGACGATCGAGGAACTCGAGCGAGTCTTGAGTGATGAGATGGGTCATGTATCCCTCGCGCTTGATCACCTCGCGCCCATCGAGGCATACCGGGATGTCCGACAGCTCGATGTGATGAAAGTAGTCGACGTTGCCACCGAGAAATCCCCGGAACTCGTCGAAGCCCTGATCAAGCGGGCTGAATTTGTTTTCGTAGCCGAGGTGCCACTTGCCGAACACCGCCGTTCGATAGCCCAACTTGCTGAGGCCCGGTGCGAGCACGGCATACTCGGGCGGCAAGCCGAGATCGGAGTTTTCGGCTAACGCAATGGCATCATCATAACGCCCGACGTTTCCCGTTCCAATCGCGCATTCCAAGCCCCCAACCCGTTGCGGATAGCGCCCGGTCAGGATGGCGGTTCGTGAAGGCGTGCACTCTGGCCCATTGGCATAAAACTGGGTAAAACGAACACCCTGACTGGCAAGCGCATCCAGGTGAGGAGTCTTGACGTCTGGGGCGCCATAGGCCGGCAAGTCCCCGTAGCCCATGTCATCAACGAGGATGAAGACGATGTTTGGCTGGACTTGTGCGGAGAGTGCACCCGTCAAGACAAGGCTAACGACGATCAAAAAGTGTTTCATGGTCTGTTGGACGTAAATCCTACACAAACACGGCCTCAGCGCGCTATTTTGTCGCAAAATTTCTGTCGCTGAATCGTGAGCAGAAGGAATTTCTCAGCCCGGGTTTTCGAGATAGGCGAGCAGGGCGGCAAATTCCTCCACCGTCAAGTTGTTAACCAGTCCCGGCGGCATCATTGAAGCCGGAGACTCTTCCCGTTTCGCAATCTGTTCCGGCTTGAGCAGCGAGACCTTACCGGTGATGTCGCGCACCTCGATTTCGTCCGCTCCCTCTTTTGTGACGAAGGCCATGAGCAGGTTCCCGTCTTTGAGAGTGAACAGGTTGGTGTGGAATCCCTGGGCGATCGACTTGTTGGGGTTGAGGATTGCTTCAGCCAGATCCCGCCCCTGGTAGATTCCGGCAATGTTCCCAAGATAGGGACCTTTCAAGGCTTCGTCCGACTTCATGGTGTGGCAAATCGCGCAGGTTTGCTGGGAAAAAAGAGCTTCGCCAAGTTCCTTGTCTCCCTTGATTTTGGAAACCTGACCGAGGACCGCGATCGGTTCGATGGATCCAATCAACGCGCCTTTGGGCTTGGATGCCGCATCAAGATCGATACGAAGGGATTTGGCAGCGGACTGAGCGGCTTTGACGACCCCGGGCTCGGGACGAGAGGCCGCCGCGATCACGATCGCCTTGGAGTTGCGGTGCTTTGTCTCCGCGATGGCACGAAGCAGACGGATGAGGTGATC
>JBCDHN010000160.1:0-6799 GCA_038749915.1 Verrucomicrobiota bacterium
GTTCAATCCCGCGCCGCTTGTCAGTGAGATGCCGCTCGACGAGGTGACCCTGGCTGACGCGCTGAAGACCAAGGATTATGCGACGTTCTTTGCCGGGAAATGGCACCTTGGGGGAAGCAAGGAATACTATCCGCAGAACCGGGGATTCGACGTCAACATTGGCGGCCACAGTCGGGGAGGCCCTTACACCGGCAAAAGATACTTCGCTCCGTTCGAGAATCCGGAAATGGAGGTGGAAAGTCCGGATGGGGATCATCTTCCGGATCGACTTGCCCGGGACACAGCCGCGTTTATCGAGGCCAACAAGGAAAAGCCCTTTCTCGCCTATCTCTCGTTCTACTCCGTTCATACGCCGTTGATCGGCCGTCCGGATCTGATCGAGAAGTACAAGAAGAAGGCGGAAGCGATCAGTGGAGAAGAGTTCGCCGATGAAGAGCAGGTGTTTGGCAACAAACCTCGCAAGGTTCGGATTCTCCAGAAGCATGCCGTCTATGCGGCGATGGTCGAAGCAATGGACCAAGCAGTCGGGAAAGTGCTTCAACAATTGGAAGCTTCCGGGGTCGCCGACAACACGGTGGTGGTCTTTACTTCCGACAATGGTGGACTTTCAACTTCGGAAGGATCTCCAACCAGCAATCTGCCGCTGCGCGGGGGAAAAGGCTGGGTCTATGAAGGAGGGATCCGGGAACCGTGGATTGTCCGCTATCCTGGCGTGACCAAACCGGGGACGGTTTCCAAGGAAGTGATCTGTTCGATCGATCTCTTTCCCACGGTTCTGGCTGCGGCCGGAGTGACCGTTGATCACCAGATAGACGGCGTGGATCTTCGTTCCGTTCTCGAAGGTGGGCCGCTCAATCGCGAGAGTCTTTACTGGCACTATCCCCACTACAGTAACCAGGGCGGGTTTCCCGGCGGTGCAGTTCGCGAAGGTGCCTTCAAGCTGGTCGAACGCTATGAGGACGGGCGCGTCCACCTGTTTAACCTCGAAGATGATCCGGGAGAGAAGTCGGATCTGGCCGAGTCCATGCCCGAGCGTGTTGCTGACATGAGAAAGCGGCTCCACGCCTGGTATGAGGATGTCGATGCCAAGTTTCTCCAGGAAAAAGACGGGCTCCAGCCCTGGAATCCATAGTCACCGGTTTACCACCTAACATCACCATCAATCCATGAGTCAGTTTATCTCCAACTCCCAAACGAGGCGCTCGTTTTTGCGATCAGGCAGCTTTTGCCTCGCGCTCCCGTTTCTCGAAACCTTCGCCACTGCGGCTTCGACTTCCGCGACTCCACCGAAGCGGATGATTTTCCTTGGGGGCGGATTCGGGTTTACCAAGGAAACGTTTTTCCCAACCGAAGCGGGTCGGTTTTCTGAGATCGGGCTGACTGAAGGACTGATGCCATTGAAGCGGCATCAGGAAGATATCACCATGGTTGCCAATCTCACCAACCTGGGTGCGACCGACCCTCACGGAGGTAGTGTCTCCTATCTCACAGGCGCCAACGTCTCAGGCACTCCCGGCAAACGGTTTTTCAACTCCATTTCCTGCGATCAGGTCGCAGCACAACATCTCGGTCAGGATACGCGCTTCGCATCCCTCATCCTCACCAGCAAAGAGGCCGATGGCGGTGCAAATTCCGGACATGGCAAAGGGCTGTCGCTGGCGTGGGATGATTCAGGAAACCCGCTTCCCGGCTTTGCTCAGCCGCTCGAACTCTATCACGCCGTCTTTGCGCAAAAAGCCGATTCCAGAGAGGAACTGGATGCGGCCCTCGCGAAAAAGCAGAGCATTTTGGATGTGGTCAAAATTGACGGGGGCTCCATGAAGCGTTCGCTGAGCAAGGGGGATCAGGAGAAGCTTGATGAGTATTTCCAGGGCATTCGCCAGATTGAGCAGGGGTTGGAGCGGCAGGCGAAGTGGGCGGATGTTCCGAAACCGGAAGCCCCGTTCGAAGCGCCGGCCCAGGGCATCTCCGGTGAGGAAGAAATCCAACTGATGTATGACATCATCATCGCCGCACTTCAGACGGATTCGACCCGGGTCATCTCCTATCGCCAACCGGTTTGCTCGGTACTTTCCGGGATGGGGATTCAGCTCAAGGCCCATTCATTGAGCCATTATGGCTTCTCCGAACCCCGCAAGTCGGCCTCGCGCGATCGGGATAGGAAGTGCTCGGCTCTCTTTGGCCATTTTCTGGATCGCCTCAAGGAAGCGAAGGACAGTGACGGAAGCCGCTTGTATGATCAGTGTATTGTCAGCTATGGAACCAATCTTCGTTCGGGCCACGAGCTGAAGGGATTACCCGCAATTCTTTCCGGGGGCGGAGCCAAAAACATCAAGCACGGTCGCCATCTGGTGCTCCCGGAAAAGGACACGCCTCTGGCCAACTATTGGCTCACCTTGATGCAGGAAAGCGGCGTCGAGATCGACCACTTCAGCCATAGCACCGGCAATATTCCGGAGCTGTTGGGCTGAATGGTTTTGCGCTGGTTATTTGGAAAACTCTGCTCTTTGGTGGAGCCATGCTGAAATCCCCCTTTCTCTGGTCCCTTCTGCTTGCGGCGTGCCCACTGATTAGTGCGATCGCCGACGAACCTACGAAGATCCTCTTCCTGGCTGGTCCTCGGAGCCATGCTTCGGGCGATCATGAGTTCAATGCCGGTTGTTTGTTGCTTGCCAAGGCTCTCAATGAGCAGAGTGGCCTCAACGTTGCGGCCAGCGTCATCAAAGGATGGCCCGAGGATGAATTGGTGTTTGAGGGAGTCGACGCCATCATCATTTACTCCGACAGCACCAAGGTCGTGCGCTACGGTTGGGAAAAGACCGACGAGCTGGCCAAGGCGGGCGTGGGGCTTATGTTCATGCATTACGCCGTTCATCCCAGCCCGGAGGAAGGCAAACAGTATTTCCAACCGTGGATTGGTGGCGCGTTCGAAACTGGTTGGTCGGTCAATCCCCATTGGGTTGCTGATCTTAAGACGTTACCCGACCACCCGGTTTCCAATGGGGTGACCGATCTGGTCCGCGCCTATGACGAATTCTATTATTCGATGCGATTTCCGGAAGATCGCAGCAAGGTGCTCGATCTCGTCACCGCCGTACCGACCAAGGATCGGCTCAAGCGAATCATCAATCTCTGGAATCAGAACGGCATTGACGGCATTGGTAAGCCACAGACGTTGATGTGGGGGATCGAGCGCGAAGACGGAGGGCGTGGAGTTGGCTTCACCGGGGGGCATTACCACCGGAACTGGGCCATAGACGGCTTCCGGCGAATTGCCCTGAATGCGATCGTCTGGGTTGCGGGGATGGAAGTGCCGGAGGGAGGTGTCAAGTCGCTCCCGGTCACCGAAGATCAGATCAACGAGAATCTCGACGATTACGGCAAACCCAATCCGCGCATCAAATTGCCGAATGTGGATGAGCAAATGGCGCTGCCTCCAGCTCCGTTCGTCACGGCGGAAGATCTTGCGGCCCGTGAAGCTGCCAAGAAAAAGAAGAAAGCCAAGCCTGCGCCATAATCGGCTCCTCCAGAAGGCAAGCCCAGCTCCGCGCTCTAGCAAAGCCCAAAAACTTGAAGCGTGGTCCCGTGAAACTGCTCTACTATCTCGAAACGACAATCGAGGTTGACGACGGAACCAAGGCGTCGTCTGCCGGGTAGTTTGAGGACCTGACTGATATACCACTTCCGGTCCGGTCAGGCGGTCACTGCGCAGTCTCACAAGGTGCGTGATCAAATGCAATCAATTTGCAAAAACAAGAAACATGAAACACGAAATACAAAAGAGGAATTAAATGTCGTATTTCCTTGCGAGCTTGCCGAATTTGACGACGGTCTAACCTGCCAACCACCGGGCAGTCCCGATGAAAGCCCAGTGGTGGCAACCCGAACAACAACGTTCTTTTCTACCAAATCCTATGAATCCGAAAAGCATCCTTGGCATTACTGCACTCACCGCCGTTTCTGGACTCGCACTTGTTCCTTGTCTCGAAGCCCAAACTTCAAAAACTGAGCAGGCTGAACTAACTCCTGACAAGGTCCTCAGCGAACTAATGGAAGGTAACGCCCGTTATGTGGAAGGCAATTTAACGGAGATCGACATCAAAGCCGGGATCGCGGCGACCGCTGGCGGACAATTTCCCAAAGCGGTGATTCTCTCGTGCCTGGACTCAAGGGTGCCCGTCGAAATGGTTTTTGACCAAGGGATTGGAGACATTTTCGTTGGTCGCGTGGCCGGTAATATCGAGAACAAGGATCAGCTGGGTTCGATGGAATTCGCAACCAAGTTGGCGGGCTCAAAGCTCGTCATGGTTCTTGGCCACACCTCTTGTGGAGCCGTGAAGGGTGCCTGCGATGATGCCAAGCTTGGCAACGTCACTGCGCTGTTGGCGAACATCAAGCCAGCGGTTGAAGCGGTTGGTGGTCACGAAGGCAAGCGCAACTCCAAGAACCTGGATTTCGTAAACGAAGTCGTTGCTGAGAACGTCAAGATCACTGTCAAAGACATCCGCGAACAGAGCGAAGTGCTCAGCGAAATGGAGAAAGCTGGTGAAATCAAGATCGTCGGTGGAATTTACGACCTTGCGACCGGGAAAGTCACCCTTCTTGACTGACTTCAAAATCTTGTAGGAAACCTCGTTGATGGGAGCTGTTGCAAAACAGCTCCCTTTTTTTGTATGATGCCCTAACCGAAGCAGATTTCCCGTTCAACTCGCCAGCATTCAACCTTGATTTCCCAAGCTGTCGTGGGTATTCCCAATGGATAACTCCTTTCCATGAGAACGATCGGCTTCACCATCACTTTTTTTGTCGGACTGCTCGCGCTTTCCCCTGCAGACACCACCAAACCCAACATCGTTTTCATCTTCGCGGACGACTGGGGATGGGGCGATCTGAGTTGTCATGGCCATCCCTACGTCAAGACACCCAATATTGATCGATTGGCTGCTGAGGGAACGGATTTCCATCGTTTCACCGTGGCAAGCGGGGTGTGTTCGCCGAGCCGTACCGCGGTCATGACCGGTCACTTTCCGGCACGATACAATATCGATGGGCACTTCGCCTGGGTGCCGAGCAACGCGAAGCGTGGGATGCCGGATTGGCTGGATGTCGAGGCTCCCTCGCTTCCGCGCTTTCTCCAGACTGCCGGATATCGCACCGCTCATTTTGGAAAGTGGCACCTCGCGAACAACATGATTCCGGACTCTCCCGCTCCGGGCGTCTACGGATACGACGAATTTGGCGCCTTTAATTGCTCCGGCGAACAGATGCCGGTTCATGAGGACGCCATGCATGCCACAAAGTTCATCGAGAAGTCGGTCGCTGAAGGGAGGCCGTTCTTCGTCAACCTTTGGGTGCACGAGCCCCACACGCCGTTCCACACCGTTCCCAAATACGACTGGCGCTTTCGTCATTTGGAAAACCAGGCCGACCAAATTTATGCCTCGGTCTTGTCTCATGCTGACGACCGGATTGGTGAGGTCCTGGATGCTCTGGATCGGTTGGAGGTCGCCGAAAACACGCTGGTCATCTTTAGTTCCGACAACGGCCCCGCCCGAGCTTCGAAGCCAACGGAACTTTCCCTGCAATATGATACCGCGACCGGCGCGGGGTGGGGGATTGGTGCGGCGAAAGGAATCACCGCCGGACGAAAAGGATATAAGGCGGCGTTGTTTGAAGGAGGGATCAACGTGCCCTTTCTCGCGAGGTGGCCCGGAAAAATCGCCGCGGGTGCCATCGACAACACCTCACTGATTTCGGCGGTGGACCTGCTTCCAACTTTCTGCGGGATGGCGGGAGTCGAGCTGCCGGAGGGCTATCAATCTGACGGGATCAATCAATTGGATGTTCTGACCGGCAACCCTGTTGCCAAACGCGAGAAACCGCTGTTTTGGAAGTCAAATGCGCCATGGCCAGCCCAGCCGACCAAGCCTTTTCACTGGGTTTCGTTCGCGATCGTTGATCAGCAGTGGAAGTTGGTTTCCAATAAGGACGGCAGCTACGTGGAGCTTTATAACATCGTGTCGGATCCAATGGAGCAAACGGATTTGAAAGAGGAGAAGCCGGAACAAGTCCAGGAATTGCTTCGCACATTGGAAGAATGGAAGGCAACCCTGCCAGATGAGCCGACCGGCGACGTTTTCTCAGAGGAGCGTAAGTCCTAGGAACCTTGGCACTCCAGTGATCTCAGCACTTGGCAGGTCCATGAAATCTCTCTATAGATATGGGATGTCACTGAAATCCCTACTCTTTCTCTCGTTACTTGCTCCCTTCTCCCTTCTTGCCGATGACCACGGCCAGTTGATCTTTGAAGACGATTTTGAGCGATCGGAATCTCAAGAGAAGACGGATGAGCCAGGAAATGGATGGGGAACCAACTCGGCGAAGCGGGCCAATGGAAACAAGCAGGTCGACCTACGCGATGGAGCCATGTACATCTTCATTCACGACACTGCGGACCACGGAGTTTCCGTGACTCACCCAGCGGAGTTTACGAATGGCGCAGTGACGCTTCGCTTCATGTTGGAGGACGCCAAAGACAGCCTTGGCTTGAATTTCGCTGACCTGAAGTTCAAAGAGGTCCACGCGGGTCATCTGTTTGCCGCGCGGATCTTTCCCAAGTACGTTTTGCTTCAGGACCTCAAAACCGGGAACATGGATCTGAAGATTCGACAGGCTCGTCAGGCCAAATCCTTGAGTGCGGAGCAGGAGGAAATGCTGAAGGGAAAGCAGAAAAAAGTCCCAGCTTCACTCGAGATCGGCAAATGGCATGACCTCGTCGTTCAGATCGCGGGAACCGTGA
>JBCDHN010000161.1:0-6796 GCA_038749915.1 Verrucomicrobiota bacterium
CTCGCCCAAGCCGACTCCCGTCTTGATCTGCTTCGCCGAGTGGCCGAGCTCATTCCCGATGATCGAGATCCCTCTCGCGTGGAGCACTCGATTTTTCACATGCTGCGTCAACGCGTCTTCGGCATCGCGTTGTCCTATGATGACCTCAACGATCATGACACCCTGCGTCACGATTTGTTGTTCCAATCCGTGACCGGCAAAGGCAGAGCCCTGGCCAGCTCCCCAACCCTCTGCCGGTTCGAGAACCGCACCAATCGGCAGTGTGCCTGGGCCATCAACGAACTTCTCATCGAGAACTTCATTGCTTCCCATGCCAGTGCGCCCGAAGAGTTGATCCTTGATTTCGACGCCACCGATGATCCGGTCCACGGGGAACAGGAAGGGCGCTTCTTCCATGGCTATTATGGCCACTACTGCTTTCTCCCCCTCTACGCCTTCTGCGGCTCTCATCTCTTGGCCGCTTGGTTGCGACCCAGCGGCATCGATGGTGCTCGCGGAGCTTGGTTCCTACTCCGAGTCTTGGTCAAACGTTTGCGGGAGGCTTGGCCGGAGGTGAAGATTACTCTGCGGGCGGACAGTGGATTTTGCCGCTGGCGCATGCTGCGCTGGTGCGAGAAGCACAAGGTGAACTACATCGTGGGCCTTGCCAAGAATTCCCGGATCAAGGAAGTCGCGGCTGAGCTCATGGAGCAGGCCGAGAACCAGTTCAAGGAGAGCAAACAGAAGGCCCGGCTGTTTGCGTGGATCGATTACCAGGCCAAGACTTGGGATCACTCTCGGCGTGTCATTGCCAAGGCTGAGCATACGGAGGGCGGAGCGAACCCTCGCTTTGTCATCACCGATCTCAAAGGGGAAGCTCAAGCCCTTTACGATGAGGTCTACTGCGCCCGGGGTGACATGGAGAATCGCATCAAGGAGCAGCAGCTCGGACTCTTTGCCGACCGGACCAGTTGCCACGCCTGGTGGCCCAACCAGTTTCGCCTCTTGCTCTCCTCGTTGGCCTACACCTTGATCGATCACATTCGTGAGGTGGGATTGAAGGGGACGGAGTTGGCCCAGGCTCAAGTCGGAACCATCCGCCTCAAACTCTTCAAGATCGGCGCGGTCATTGTGAGCAACACCCGCCGCGTTCGCGTGCACCTAAGTTCTGCCTGTGCCTGGCAGAAGGAATTTCTGCACGCGGCGAGCCATCTCCAATCCTCAGCCTGACTGATTCATGGGTGCTGCCCCGGCACCCAAAAAATAAGGGAGGGAGGACGCGGTACTACGCCCATCAACCTTCAAAACCACCCATTTTCCCCATTTCAGAGCCTCCCATGCATCCTTCGCTTCATCGATCGCCTTCCTTAGCTTCTTTTTCTGGTTAGATGAAATATCCGGGCTAGCGGTCGCTCAGGTAACTCGCGTGATCGAGATGGTGTAGTATCCGACTTCCTGAGCTATGTGCACGATTCAGCCATGAGCGCCGAATTAGGCGGCCGCCTTGCCGGCCCGTTTCCGCTCATGGCGGCAGAGGATCTTTTTGCGGAGGCGCAGACTCATTGGCGTTGCCTCCACTAATTCGTCTGCAGCGATGTATTCGATGGCACGTTCAAGCGAGAAGCGGAGCGGAGGAGATAGCTGGATTCCTTTCCCGTCTCCATTGGAACGGTGGTTGGTGACATGCTTGGCTTTGGTGGGGTTCACCGGGAGATCATCCGCGCGGGGGTTCTCACCCACAATCATGCCTTCGTAAACTTCTTCGCCCGGAGCGATGAAGAGTTTTCCGCGACTCTCAAGACTATCGAGGCTGTAGGCCATCGAAGTGCCTTTCTCCATGCTGATCAGGGTGCCGGTATTGCGAGTCCGGATTTCGCCAGCAATGGGTCCGTATTCCTTGAAAAGGTGAGACATGATGCCTTCGCCACTGGTGAGGTTGAGCAGCTCAAACTCGAAACCGATCAAGCCTCGGGTTGAAATCGTCGCCTCAATTGTGGTGCGTCCGTTCCTGGCTTCCATGTTGTCCATCTGCCCACGCCGATTGGCGAGTGACTTCATGATTCCGCCGACCGCGTCATCGGGAGCTTCAACATAAATGGTCTCATATGGCTCGCACTTTCGGCCGTCGATTTCCCGCTCAATGACTTGGGGACGGGAAACAAGGACTTCATAGCCTTCGCGCCGCATCGATTCAACGAGAACGGCAACCTGCATCGCACCGCGAGCACTGACGCGAAAAATTCCCGCCTCCTCAGTGTCCTCGACTTGAATGGATACATTGGTGCGCGATTCACGAAGCAGACGATCACGAATCTCGCGGGAAGTTACCCGATTGCCTTCTCTGCCGGCAAATGGTCCATCATTGATGGAAAACGCCATCTGCACGGTTGGTGGATCAATCTCCACAAAAGGAAGCGGCTCGGCTTCTTCGGAAAAGGCGAGCGTTTCTCCGATATCGGCATCTTCAAATCCGGAGAGGCCGACGATGTTTCCGGCGATTCCGACAGTCGAATCAGTCGTGGCAAGTGCGTTGTATTCAAACACCTTGGTGATCTTGGCGCGTTCCCGAGTTCCATCGCCTTTGATTCTCCAGATGTTGTCTCCCAGCTTTACGTTGCCACTCAAAACCTTGCCAATGGCGATTCGTCCGACGTAGTCGCTCCAGTCGATGTTGGAGACCAGCATCTTGAAGTCACCCTTCGGATCGGCTTTCGGTGCCGGGATCACTTCCATGATCGATTCGAGAAGCGGAACCATCGATTCCTGCTCGTCGTCCAAATGGCGAATCGCAAAACCGTTCTTCGCACTTCCGTAGAGAAAAGGCGCGTTGAATTGATCGTCGTTTGCCTCGAGGTCGAGAAACAGTTCCAAGACCTTGTCATGAACCGCTTCCGGCTCTGCGTTGGTCCGGTCGATTTTGTTCACGAAAATGATCGGAGTGAGTCCCTCAGCGAGAGCCTTCTTCAACACAAATCGGGTCTGCGCCTGTGGGCCTTCGTAGGCGTCAACCACCAGCATGACGCCATCAACCATCTTCATCACTCGCTCGACCTCGCCGCCAAAATCAGCGTGGCCTGGTGTATCGACAATGTTGATGATGTTCCCATTCCAACGAACACTGGTGTTCTTGGCCTTGATCGTGATTCCCCGTTCGCGTTCCTGATCCATGGAATCCATGGCGCGTTCCTCAACCACCTGATTTTCCCGGAATGCTCCCCCTTGACGAAGGAGCTGGTCCACGAGTGTGGTTTTGCCATGATCAACGTGGGCGATGATGGCGATGTTGCGGATTTGGTCAGGTAAGGGCTGCATAATGGCACTTCGTCGGGCGGCGGGGAATGAGCACGATTTTCGGCAATTTGCAAGCCAAGGGACGATTCGATTATGCAACGAAGCTGGAACCGGCCCATCAGAGAACCGATTCCAGTTGAACTCACAGCGTCGCTAACCTCCACGTTCTCCGTAGGGGAGCCGTCACTCCCTACTGGCCCGAATCTTTCAGGCAACGACGCTGCTGGTTGAGTAAATTTACAAGTTCACCTCCTCAGGTAGGAAAATGAGGACGCTCCTTGGCAACCAATGAAACCGGATAAACTGTGCTCATGAGCGAATTTTTTCGCACTTTACAACGAAGCAGTCAACCCCAAATGCGAAATTTTTCGCACACCTCTTGGAATGTGCTGTCGATCCGAACGAGAGCTTTGGTCAGGACTTCACCCCAACCCCGAGAGAATCAATCAGTGACTCCTCACCTTCCGGAGCTCGGAAAGTACCAACCGTTTCTTTAATACTTTCCCGATATTCCTCCGATTCCTCCATCAATTGCTGATGGGCCTCCTCCAAATTGTAATGCGGAATGTTTGGGTAAATGTGATGGATCAGGTGAAAATCGTTTCCGTAGCCCAGAACCGCCCACTTGGTGAATGGATCGGCGAAGATGATCCTGGAGTTGTTAAGGCGATCTGTTCCCAAATTCGCGTGCTGATAGACCTCCCGCAGGAGCATGAGGTATGGAAACACATAGACCAATGGCAGCAGCCAAAAGCCGAAGTAGAACGGCGCGAAGTCAAACTTGCCGAAATGCCGGATCCAGCTGATAACGACAAAGGTGACCGCATAAAACGAAATGCGGAGGAGAGCGCTAAGCTTTGGGTTGTAGCTCAACTTTGAGGATGATGTCCGGAAATTCTGCTCCGGAATCGCCACCCAGATGGCAACGGCGATCAGGTAAAAGACGATTGGACCGCCAATCACTGCACGAGGATTTCCCGTAGCCTCGAAGGCGTAGATGAGGCCCACCATCGAGAAGAGGAAGGTGATTCCCAACTTGGTCGGAGAAAGGTGGAACGGAAGCTTTTGCCGCGTCTCAGTCCCGACTGATAACACATGGAACAGGTCTGCCAGATTCCGGAAAACGAACGGTGGCCAGAAAAACTTGGCGTAGTAATTCCAGATAAAGGAGGGGCGAGGCATCGGAAACTTGGAGAAGATCAGTTCGTCCTTGGTTCCGGCAAAGTTAGGATCCTTGTCAGGATTGTTCGGATGAAGATGGTGACCAAGATGCTTGGCGCGGTAGCTCAGCAAGCTGCTCCAGAGTGGGAAAAAACAGAGAAGATTTGCCAGCAAGTCGTTGGCTTTCCGATTTGGGAGCAACATGTGATGAGACGACTCATGCCCCATGAGTCCGATGCGATGCATTAGGCATCCGGTTAGGACAACAAAAGGCGTAGCGATCGGGATCGACCAGAAAACGCGCTGCCAACCATTCAGTCCCCAGTCGTCGAGGTGCGTCATGACGAAGATACCGGAGACTTGCACGAGAATCATGCATAGCCAATCGAAGGAGACACCGAACATGGTACGAAAGGGACGAATTTTCGCCCATTTCCGCAGCCTGACAGAGTCCATGAGTGGGACTGTCTTAGTCACTAAAGAAAGTTGAGGAGAAGCAAAGAGTGAAAGTTAACCGAACCAAAAAACCAAGTGTTATGCAAGGTTAATTATGGTCCTGCAAACCGCCGAGATACTACTGCGAGTTTGATTCAAACTGCCAGCAAAATCGTGGCATTTTTTTCGCATCAATTGTCGGCAATGCCCGGCTTACACTACTTCGATCCCTTCGGGGACATCATAGGGCCATTCCTGGAACGCAAATTCCCAATCTTTTTCAATCCGATCGACCTGATGCTGAGTTAGTTGATGGACGTTTCGTTTGTAGGTCTTTTTGCGCTCCGCATAAGGGGCAATCGCTTCCAAGCCTGGCTTTTTGTTAGGAATTCTTAACTGATCAAAAAGCCTCTCGATTTCCCCCATCGGATCTTCGGTAATTTTTTCGTAGGTGGTTTCCGCAAGGTCTGAATCCGGAATCTTTCGCCGTTGGTCCAGATAGGCTCTGATCAGCCTTTGATATTTGTAGAAAACCATCTCCTCAAAATCGACGTCTTCAAAATCCTGCCACGCAAACACATTCATCAGTCGGAAATACCGATTCATGCTGGAGGAAAAGACTTCGTAGGGATTTCGATGAATGTAGATAAAGCGGGCCGATGGAAACAGTTCCTTCAGGAGGGTGATTCGTGCAGTTGAGGGCGGGTTCTTGAACAACAGTTGCTTTCCGTCGTAAGCGAGACTGAGCTTCTTGGCCAGGGTCAGATACGCGTGTCGGAAATCAGCCTTTTCGTCTTCATTTGCACCATTGAAAAAGACCGAGCGCTCAAAGTGGCGTTTCATGTCCTGGGGAAAGTAATAGACGCAGTAGTATCCCAGAGGATTGAGACTTCCCAACGCCATTTCCTCTTCCTGCGGCTCCTCAATCGTCAGTTCGACATTGTCGTAGCCGCGCTTCTTTGGCAACGCCCGCGAAATAAAATGACGACCCAACTTGTTGTGGCTCAAAAGATTGTGCGGCATTGCCGTTTGCCCAAAATCCAAAAACGCAAACTGGGGATCGCGGCTAAGCAGATTGTGGAGATGGGTGGTTCCACTGCGCCAGTGCCCCACGATGAAGATCGGATCACTGGGCAGCTCATAGCTCTCAATCCGTGACTTCCAGGTCAGCTTCTCAAGGGCTGTGAACGGCTGACGCAAGCCTACCACAGCGGTTGCGAGAATGCGTTGCTTCAAGCTGCGCTCACTGTAGCGGGAATTGAGGCGGAGATGCGCCAGATACGTATCGAGATCACAACCAGCCAGGGGATGGAGCAAAGGAGCGCGGTCCGTCATCGCTCTCTGCACATCCCATTTGGTGCTACTCCCGGAATTGGAACTCATATCGGCAAGGCTTCGCCCCAGCTACCATTGGGATCAAAAGGAAATTTCCCGTATTCCCTCAAATTCCAGCGTTTCACCAATCTGTCAGGTTGTGAAGATCGAATGGCAGCCTGAAGCTGCTGCATGAAACCCCACCTTCTCTTTCTTCTGCTCACGATCATGGCGACTAACGGCGAGCCCTGGAAGCGCCATACCATTGACCCCTTTGCCCCTGAAGCCGGAAAGAAAGGTGCGGACGGAGTGCGGATCGCGGACTTCAATGGGGATGGTTGGTTGGATATCACAACAGGCTGGGAGGAGGGTGGAGCCGTCCGCATTTGCCTGAATCCTGGTCCCGATGCGGCGAAGTCAACCTGGCCGTCCTTCACCGTCGGAAACGTGAAGGGAGTGGAGGACGCCGTCTTTGCCGATCTCGATGGCGATGGAAACATCGACGTCGTTTCTTGCGCGGAAGGGAAAGTGAACAATGTCTTTGTTCATTGGGCGCCATCGAAAACTGCGGAAAGCAGTGAGTGGCAATCTGAAGCCATTCCTGCGACGGCGAAAC
>JBCDHN010000162.1:0-6780 GCA_038749915.1 Verrucomicrobiota bacterium
CCATCTTCCAGGTTGAAGGCGCGCAGTTCACATTGATCCACCCATCCAGATTTTCACCATTGAACAAGGGGCGGAATCCACCGGAGTCGTCCGCCAAAACCGCAGTCAGCCCCATCACCATCCAGAAGCCAACAATCCCGGTAAAACAGTTCATTCCTCCAATCTGAGACGGTCCACCAACGCACGTCAACCTCCAAAAAGACGCCCGCCGCGCCGCAGAAATAGCGCCCAACGCAACATTTGATGGCGATGCGCCAATCAACGCGGAGCAAGCTTCGCCGCGGTCCCTACTTTCATCCCACAACATTATGGAAGTTCTCTTGCTGACTATCTTTCTGAGCTTGGTCCTCGCCGCCGGATTCGTCGCCTGTTTTGTGAATGCCGCCCAACGGGTCGCCGAGCGAAGCCTCGATCAACAAAGCCTCATGCCACTGGATGACGCGGAATTCATCTCCGACGAGGAGGATCCATCGTGACGGACGGGGAAAAGATCACCATTGAGTATGATGACCGCACCGTCCGATGGTTCACGCTCGCCACGGTCTTTTGGGCCGTCATTGCAATGTTGGCGGGAGTCTACATCGCCTTTCAGCTGAACTACTGGCAACTGAATCTCAAGCTGCCCTGGCTCACCTTCGGCCGACTGCGTCCGCTCCATACCAACGCAGCGATTTTTGCCTTTGTCGGCAATATGATGTTTGCCGGCATTTATTATTCCACGCAACGCCTCTGCAAAACGCGAACCGCCTCTGATCTGCTTTCCAAGATTCACTTTTGGGGATGGCAGGGCATCATCGTCGCCGCTGCCATAACCCTGCCCCTGGGACTGACACGAGGCAAAGAATACGCCGAGCTCATCTGGCCCATCAATCTGGCGGTGGTTGCCATCTGGGTTGTCTTTGCGGTGAACTTCTTTTGGACGCTGGTAAAACGGAACGAGCCTTCCCTCTACGTCGCGATCTGGTTTTATATTGCGACGATCGTCACGGTTGCAATGCTTTACATTGTCAACCACCTGTCGATTCCGACCAGCCTGACTCATAGTTACCCGGTCTTCGCCGGAGTACAGGATGCCTTGGTCCAATGGTGGTATGGGCACAATGCGGTCGCCTTCTTTCTGACGACTCCCATTCTCGGGATTATGTATTATTTTATTCCGAAGGCAGCCGGTCGTCCGGTTTACTCTTATCGCCTAAGTGTGGTCCACTTCTGGTCCCTCGTCTTTATCTATATCTGGGCCGGACCTCATCATCTTCTCAACACGGCTCTTCCCCATTGGCTTCAAGCGTTGGGAATGTGTTTTAGCCTGATGCTCTGGGCTCCATCCTGGGGTGGAATGCTCAATGGGCTCCTCACACTTCGCGGAGCCTGGCACAAGCTTCTGGAGGATCCCGTCCTCAAGTTCATGGCCGCATCGGTAACCTTCTATGGCATGGCCACGTTCGAAGGTCCACTGCTCGCCATCCGCGGCGTCAACTACCTCTCCCACTATTCCGATTGGACAATCGGCCACGTGCATAGTGGAACGCTTGGCTGGAACGGCTTCATGGCAGCGGGGATGATCTATTGGCTCGTTCCCCGCCTCTGGGGCACCAAACTCTATTCCACGAAGCTGGCCGACTATCACTTTTGGATCGGCTTCATCGGCATCCTTCTCTATGTCGCGGCGATGTGGACTTCCGGAATTCGCCAGGGCCTCATGCTGAACGCGGTCAACGAAGATGGTCTCGGTCTCAAATATGCCCAGTTCGTTGAAACACTGACGGGCGTCTGGCCTCTGCTCCTCTTCCGCTCCATTGGCGGCACCTTTTATCTGATTGGCTTCCTTTTGCTGGTCTACAACGTTGTCATGACCATCCGTGCCGGAAGCCCGGCAACCTCGAGGCAGGAAGTGGTTTCCTGGAATGCTCCCGAGCCCAAGGCTCGCCCCAAGCTGATGGAGTTCATTGAGGGAGACCCGTTTGCGGCAACGATTGGCATCATTTTCTCAGCATCAATTTGGATGCTGGGCGGACACGTTGTGGAATGGATTGGTCTGGGCCTGACCATCTTCTTCTCCGTCATTGCCGTTCGGCGATTCAAGAAGGATACCCAATTCTGGGTGGATTGGTACGACCGCCTGAGCGAGAACTGGATGCCGTTCACGGTCCTCGCCTTGATTGCGGTCGCCATTGGTGGTGCGATCCAGATCATCCCGACGGTTACCGTCAATCGCGCCCACAATATCGAGGACCGGATTCAGAAGCTCTATTCTCCACTCGAACTTGCCGGGCGTGATATCTACGTCAGTGAAGGGTGTTACAATTGTCACTCGCAGATGATTCGTACCATCATGCCGGACGTGATGCGATACGGCGACTATTCCCGGTTAGGCGAATCGATCTTCGACCATCCGTTTCAGTGGGGATCCAAGCGCACCGGTCCGGATCTGGCGCGGGAAGGCGGGCAACGTTCCAACACCTGGCACTACAATCACCTGATCAATCCGCAAATGCAGGAAAACTCCATCATGCCACCCTACCCCTGGTTGGAGGAGCAAAAGACAGACCTCAAGGCGCTTCCCAAAAAGATCGGCGTGCTCTCAAAGCTGGGAGTTCCCTATCCTGCCATGACCAAGCACGAGATTCAGCAGCACGCCATCGAACAGGGAATGGAGATTGCCGAATCGATGAAAGGAGACGGAGTCCTTGTGGATCACGAAAGCAAGATGGTGGCATTGATCGCTTATCTTCAAAAGCTGGGTCAATCCGAAGAACCCGGTGACAATCCGGCAGAGGCCGCCGCCGCGGAACTGACCGCACAACTGGAAGCGGCCCGCGAAGCGAAGGCCCAGATCACCCTCTCACAGCAGCCCTAATTATGTTCCACCGAATCGATTACGAGCAATGGACCTCTCTCGTCCCATTCGCCGCCTTCTTTGTCACCTTTGGCGTGTTTGTCTACTTCGTGGTGAGAGCCGTCCGACTGAGCAGGAAAGAAGCTGAATACATGGCCCAGCTACCTCTTCAGGAAAAACCTGAATTCAAAGATTCCGACCAATGAGCAACGAGACGAACCAGGATATCAACGAGGGTCCCGTCCTCAGAAAACATGTCTATGATGGAATCGAGGAATATGATCAGAAGCTTCCCAACTGGTGGCTTTTCACCCTCTGGATCACTGTCGTCTTCTTCATCTTCTATTGGCTAGGCTTTTACGGTTTTGATCTCTTGAAAACCGACCAGGAGCGACTCGACCCAAAAATCGCGGCGCTTCGCACGCAGGAGAGAGAAGCGATGCTGGCCATGCTTGATGACGAGAACCTTTGGAAGATGAGCCGGCAAAAAGGTCCGACCTCGGCCGTCATTGCAGGCAAACAGATCTATAACCAAAACTGCATGGCTTGCCACGGTCCCAATCTCGGAGGAACCAGCGAAGGTGTCCAATATATTGGCCTGGATCTCGCCGACAACGACTGGAAATATGGGGGCAAGCCGTCCTATGTCTACCAAACGGTGTTTAACGGTTCTCCCGACCCAACCAAGGGAATGGTAGCCTGGGGCCCGCTCCTCGGCGCGGAGAAAGCCGCTCAGGTTGTGGCTTTTGTTCTGAGCAAACAAAGCACCATGCCAACCCAGGAACCGGTTGAAACTCCAGCGGTCGCCCCGACTGCCACAGGAGTCGGCACACCTGAAGCCACCGAGCTCCCGGAGGTCGAAGGAGAGAATCCCGAAGTTCAGCACCTCATGGCAGTGGGACAGACGACCTACAACACCTTTTGCATCGCCTGCCACGGTCCGGACGGCAAAGGGATCGTGGCTAATCTCGCTCCTCCTCTTGTCAGTTCCAGCCTGGCGACCGGCCCCAACGAGCGACTCTCCATGCTCATCCTCAATGGCATTCAACCTGAAGGCAAGTTCACCGGGGTCATGGTGAGTTGGAAGAACAGTCTTAGCGACGAGCAAATTGCAGGTGTCTCCACCTATATTCGCAACCAGTTCGGAAACAGCGCCGCACCGGTCTTCACCGAACAAATCGCCCATGCCCGTGAAAAGTACAAAGCGATCAGCACTCCACATCGTCGCGCTGAACTGGAAACCATCACGACTGATCTTCCCAAGAAATAGGGAGTAAGAAATGCCTACCGTTCTCAAAAAACCGAATCTAGAATCGGTCACCACAATCAATGAGGATGGTAGTCGTTATTATCTGCACCCGGCCGACGTCCGTGGCAAATTCACCTTCTGGCGATCTTTCACCGCCTGGATTCTCCTTGCCATTTATATTCTATTACCTTGGATTCCCATCAATGGACATCCGGCGGTATTTCTGGATGTAACTCATCGAAGGTTTCATATCCTCGGTCTTACCTTTGCGCCTCAGGACACCTGGTTGCTTTTTTTTGTCATTACCGGTCTCGCCTTCTCCCTCTTTTACATCACCTCTCTCTTTGGTCGGCTCTGGTGTGGATGGACCTGTCCCTACACCGTATTCCTTGAGCATCTCTACCGGAAAGTTGAACGCTTGATCGAAGGCGACGGCCCCAAGCGGAAGAAACTCGACGCGGCTCCATGGAATTTCGACAAGCTTTCACGCCGCGGACTCAAGCACGCGATCTTTCTTCTGATCTCACTCGCGATCGCCCATGTCTTTCTGTCTTACTTTGTCTCCATCCCCGGTCTCTGGGCCATGATGGGGAACAGCCCTCTTGACAACTTCAAATCCTTTGGAGTCATCCTCTTCTTTACCGGGGCGCTCTATTTTCAGCTTCGGCTGGTTTCGCGAGCAATTCTGCATCATTCTCTGCCCCTACGGAAGGTTTCAGTCAGCGATGACGGACCCTAACACCATGGTCATTGGCTACGATGCCGAACGCGGCGAGCCACGAGGCAGGGTAAAAGATCCGAACGCGGGCGAATGCGTCAACTGCAATCGCTGCGTCCAGGTTTGCCCAACCGGAATCGATATTCGCAATGGTCTTCAACTCGAATGCATCGGCTGCGCGGCCTGTGTTGACGCCTGCAATGAGATCATGATCAAGCTCCATCGCCCAAAGGGCTTGGTTCGTTATGATTCTCAAAAAGGATTGAAGGGGCAGAAAACCCAATGGATCCGCCCTCGTACTCTTATCTACACCGGTTTCCTCGCTCTTGGACTCCTGGTCATGAGTATCAGCGTCAGCCAGATTACTCCGCTCAAGGCGGGTATTCTGCGAATGCAGGGATCTCCTTATTATATCACCGAGACGTCGCTTCGGAACCATTTCCAACTACGGGTGATTAACAAAACGACGGAGCCTGCTCGGTTTCAAATTCAACTCGCCAAAGCTCCTGACGCTCTTCAACTCACCGGTGCCGACGGGATTCATGAGCTGGCACCAATGGACGAACAACTCTTTACCACCCTCGTTGAACTTCCCAAGACCGACTATGTAGGAAAGTTCGAGTTTGACCTTATCATTACCGCAGAAAAGGACGGAGCAAGACTGGCAACCGCGAGCGGAGAATTCATCGGCCCCAACCCACAACTCTTACAACCCTGAGCATCATGAAACGCTGGATTAAGAATCGACCCTGGATCTGGATAGTCCTCTTCTTCATCACCTTCATCACGGCATGGAGCTGGTTTATTGTCATTGCGGTGAAGAACAGCCCGGAAAAGATCCCCATCCATTCTGCGCACGTTAGCCCTTCATGATTCCGGAGACTACCATCACGACGCTTGGCGCATTTCTCGCGGGACTGGCAACCAGTGTTCACTGTCTTGGAATGTGCGGCCCGCTCGCCTGCCTTGCTTGTCAGTCGAGAGGCACTTGTGCAACGACGCCTCTCGCCTCCTCCTACCACGGAAGCCGGCTGGCCGCTTACACGATTGCCGGAGCCATCGCCGGAGCAATTGGTGGGCTGATCCTTGAATCGATTCCTCCATCTCTTCTCACCTTACTCCCCTGGTTCGCGGGGGTCTTCCTTATCGCCTGGGCCGTCGGCTGGAGTTTCAACTGGTTCCCAAGTTTTGGCCGTCTTCCCTTTGCCAAGCTAACCAAAAACACTCCCACACTGCTTGGGCTGGCAACTCCTCTGATTCCCTGTGCCCCACTCTACCTAATTTTCGGACTTGCAGCCTTCTCCGGCTCTCCAGTCCGGGGCGCGGCAATCACCTTGGCCTTTGGATTGGGGACCGTGCCGCTGCTGTGGCTTGCACAACATCAATTGGCAAACTTTCGGGCACGGTTCGGCCAACGCGGGGTTTTGATTCTCCAACGCAGCCTGGTCTTTTCCGCCTCCGTTCTGGTCCTATGGCGTCTCGGCGCCACTGCGATCGCCGGACAACCAACCTGTTGTCATCAACTCACACCATGAGCCTCGCCGCCATCGCCTGCCGCCATTGCGGAACGTATTTCTCTCCTCAAAAGGCAACCGAGGAGTTTTGTTGCAACGGATGCCACTTCGTCTTCGACTGGATCAACAAAGAGAACCTGGGAAAGTTCTACGAGCTCAAAGGCAAACGAATCACTGACGCCATCGGGAACACGGTTTTCGAACCCACTGATTGGGAATGGGTAGATCGATGGCTAAGCGAGGCTGAGCAGCAGTCTGATAACACGACTTCTTCGGCTGAAATCCACCTTCAGGGCATCTCCTGTCTGGCCTGCGCCTGGCTGATCGAAAAACGTTTTGCCGAGTACGCGGACGACAGCATCGCGGCTTCTTACCCACAGGCGATACCGCCCTGTTTCTGCTAGCAGGAGATGACTTAGCAGAGCGTCTTCACTGGCAAGCCCAGCTGATGGGCGACCATCCC
>JBCDHN010000163.1:0-6775 GCA_038749915.1 Verrucomicrobiota bacterium
ACTCAAGAACCTCCTCGAAGAGAGTAAAGCCTCCGGGCGTAGCCGCCCATGACAGGCTCTTTGAGAGAGGATTGCTCGTTCGCAGCTATCCAAGTGCAACGAATCAAGAGCGGTATCTCGAAATTTTGAAGGCCAGGGTGAATCGCTTGGAATCGTAGTCAGGGCTCAGGACCAGTTCAGTTCCTCTTCCTAGAGCAGTTTCTGTTTTCGGCGATGGAAGCAGTGGGCACTTCCGGACCATCGAGGAAGATCACTTAAAGGAATTGCCGGTGAAGTTGCAGGGATTGAATCTCAAAATTCCGGAAAATGAGTGACCCCTTTCGCCCTCGCGGTACTTATTTGGGTCCGTTTTTCACCAAGACTCCAATCCGAACAACTCACCCAATGATCAACGCCCGCAAAGATGACACCCTGGACCGCCGCAGATTCATTCAACGCTGCGCGTCGTCAGCCTTTTGTGTTTCTGCGCTTCCCAGCGTCTTGCCTTCCACCCTGTCCGCAACCACTGCCACCAATGGGTTTGGCAAAGCAAAGCACGTGATTTTCGTGATGTTGCAAGGCGGCCTGACTCAGGTGGATACCTTTGATCCGAAGGAAGGTTGTGGCAGTTCGTTCAAGCCCATCAGCACCAGCGCCGACAGCCAGTTTACCACTGCCATCCCTAAATTGGCTCAAGTCGCCGACCGCATGTGTGTGATCCGTTCAATGAGAGGAAAGATCGGAATTCACGGCAGCGCCCAATACTTCATGCGCACGGCCTACAAGGAGCGCGGCACCATCAAACACCCGATGATCGGAGCCTACGCCACCGAGCTCCTCGGGCCAAGCCACGAAGTCATGCCGTCCACCGTGACCATCAACCGCAACGCGGGGTTCGGCAATGGTTTCCTTCCCAACTCCATGGGCCCCCTTCCCATCCTCGATCCCAACAAAGGATTGCAGGATGTCGTTGCCCCCAAGGGAATGGATCACCTCGAGCAGCGTCTCTCCATCCTCGACGAGCTCGATCGCAACTTCCGCGAAACCAAGCCGGACAAGAACGTTAAGGCGTATACCGAATTCTATGATGAAGCTGTTCGCCTCATGAACGGCGAGGAAGTCAAAGCCTTTGATCTGACGAAGGAACCGAAAACGATGCGGGAAGCCTACGGCTCATCCCGTCTCGGTCAGGGCTGTCTGCTCGCGCGTCGGCTGGTGGAATCGGGCGTGCGATTCGTCGAGGTCGTCGACAGCGGCTGGGACATGCACGCCGGACTGGATGGTGCCATGGAAGAGAAAGCGCCACCGCTCGATCTCGCGATCTCTCAACTCATTCTTGATCTTGAACAGCGCGGACTTCTCAAAGATACTCTGGTCGTCCTAACCACTGAGTTTGGCCGAAATCCCGGTGAAGGTGGGGGCGGTCGTGGTCACTTCCCATCCGCCTGGTCAGTTGCGTTGGCCGGTGCCGGTGTCAAGGGTGGATCAATCTATGGAGCAACCGCAAAAGATGGACGCGGAGTCATTGAAAATGACGTTAGCACCGGTGACCTGCACGCGACGATCGGTTGGGCCATGGGAGTTCCACAGGACCGGGAAGTTTACTCGCCGACCGGCCGGCCGTTCAACATCGGCGACCGAGGCAAGCCCGTACTCGGCACCATGGCTTAATCCTCCGCATTTTATCCAAAATCACGAACGAAGATGAAAAACCACCTTTTCGAAATTCAAGGATTGATGCTGATCGCCCTGACGTTTGGCAGCAACCTGACGACTGCTCAAGAAGCCATGATGGATGGCGGAATGACAAACGCCCTCGAGATACCTCGCCCCAAGGACGGAGACTGGGCCCGGGCGAAAATCGAAGCCGCAGACGGCAAGGGCGGGCTCAAGGCGGGACAACGCCAATTTCTGCAACGATTGAAAAGTGATCCCGAGTTTGCCGCCAACTGGAACAGGCAGGTGGAGGAGAACTTGACCAAGATCAGGACAAAGCCTGAGTTGGTAAAGCCAGCCATCGATCAACGGGAACACAAGCACGACATCCAGCTGATCCATGTAGCCGCCAAGAAGATTGACCAAATCATCTTCACGAAACTCAAATCCGAGGGAAAGACCTTCAATCCCAAGAGCAGCGACAAGGAATTCGTTCGTCGAATTTACATCCTCGCAGCCGGCCGGATTCCCACCCACGCGGAAACTCTTGCGTTCCTCGAAGATAACAGCCTCGCCAAGCGAGCCAACCTCATCGACGACCTTCTCCTCCGGCCTGACTACCGCCTGCAGATGTTCAACTATTTCACGGACATGATGCGGATCAAAGAAATGCACCCCCTCAAGGGCGACTCCGCCGGTTACCAGCACTGGATGATGCAACAGTTGGCCATCAATCGCGGCTGGGACGAAATCGTCTACGAATTACTGTCCGCCCAAGGGACCCTGGTGACGAACCCCGCCGTAGGTTGGATGATCCGGGACCAAGGAATGGATCTCGATCGCCTCGCCAATACCATGACCACGTTCATGGGTGCGGCAGTTGGGTGCGCGCAGTGTCACGATCATCCGTCCGAAGACTGGACCCAGAAACAGTTTTACGAACTGACGTCCTTTTTCGGTTCCCTTAAGATCCCGGGCTATGGCGCCAAAGGCTTTGGCAGCAGCAGGGAATCCAAGAGCACTGCGGCAGTGTCGATTGCTTACGTGATGAATGATGACGATCGGTTTTTGACCTACCCGGAAGACTGGGCCTACACCGATGCCGACCCGGGTGCCAAGGTCATTGCCAAGTTCCCGACCTACGAAAACCTCATCACGAGCCGAGAGCTTGATGACCCGAAACAGCACCAACAGGTGTTCGCCAGATGGATGACCCATCCTCACAATGGCCAGTTCGCAGCCACCATCGCCAATCGTCTCTGGCGCAAAGCGTTCGGCAGTGGTGTCATCGAACCGATCGATGAATTGGACGACATTGATGCGGCCTCGAACCCGGAATTGATGCGCTACCTCGCCAAAATGATCCGGCAGGTTGACTTCGACATGATGGCTTTTCAGCGGGTCATCTACAATACCCAGGCGTTTCAAGCCGAGGCCAGCCTAACGCCACCACAGGGCTTCCGATACCAATTCCAAGGCCCAATCATGCGCCGGATGTTAGCGGAACAGGTCTGGGATTCCTTCGTCACCTTACGTTATGGAGAAACGGTAAATGATCACATCCGACCGCGTGACCTCGAAGCTCGTCAATACGATGTTTTTGAGCCGGGAGCTCTCGCCAAGCTCGAATACCCCGGCAATGTCGCTAACAAGGCATCCTACGTTCCGCTACTGGAAGAAGCGGCGAAACTGCGTTTGAAACACAAGGGTGAGTGGATGAAAGCCTTGAAGAAGACCACTGGATTCAAGCGAGCCTCTGAGTTAAGGCTCCCCGCGCCTGAATCGCATTTTCTAAGACAATATGGCCAATCCGCCAAGCTGATGGCAGACAAAGGCACCCGCGAAGGAACTATTCCACAGGCTCTGATGATGATGAATGGGCAGGAGTTGCAAAGACAAGTCTTCAGCAATCCCCAGTCGCACTTCTATCAATTGGCAGCAAAACACTCCAGTTCAGGAGCACAGATCGACAGCCTCTATCTCAGCTTCTTGGGAAGGCATGCCACCGATGACGAAAAGAGAATCATCAGTCGCAATGATCTACCCATTAGTGAGATTGCCTGGATCCTCGCCAACACGCGGGAATTCATCTTTGTGCAGTAGCAGCATACTTGTAGCTAGACCAAGCAAGCCATCACTACACTGTTCGACCAGGTTCGATTGAGCAACGCTGCGTTGGAGAAGTCGCTTTGTCTTCATTGACCGGTGCCGAGCGGATATGGTCCACCTTTCAGAAAGTCATCCAATGCTCTTCGGAACATCGGGTTCTGCGTTCCGGTTTGGATTTCGGACAACCCCTCGTTTGTGAGGAGCGTCGTGAGGGCAAACACGTTGTTATCAACTCTCCCGGATCGGATCAAATCCCGATGCTCCAACAAGTAGCCTTCGAGAAGACTGCTCAATTCGATAGGAAAGGTGGGATGATTACCAAAATCGTTGTCGTGAACGAAATAGAAGAGACTGTTATAGATTTCGCAGAGAACCGATTCCTTCTGCCCGGCATTGGACTGAGAATGATTCATCGTCTGAGTGACGGCAATATCAGCGATTCTGAAAACGTCGGATATTGCCACAGCACGCTCCTCTTGGTCGTCAGCAACGGCTAACAGCATGATAGCGCTCCATGCAGCAAGGCCCACCAGGAAAAACATAACGGAATGACAAGTGGTTCCAATCATCGGTCAACATAGAACAGGTAAGGCGTTAGGAAACACGCTTTCTTGGGCATCTTCCTTACGGTAACTTTCGCATGGACCAGAGCAGTTTCAGCGAACCTGCAACCGATAAGAGTGGTTGGGGCCGGGATCAAGTGCAGCTTCGCCGATGATCGAAATCAGCGAAATCTACGGCCTTCAGCTGCGTTCTGGCACAGTCACAAAGCTCGCTCCGCTCCTTCTCAACGCCTTGCTGAAGCCCCAATCTCCTCGCGGCATCGGATACATCTTCACTGAAAACGCTATTGAAGAAGAACGTGTTTTCAATTGTTCTTAACGGATCGGATCCAAAAGCAACCAAATCCAATTCTCACTCGAGCAAAAGACTCGGCCGCTCACAGCCCAGGGTTTCAACCCGGGTTATCAGAACAAGAAAAAGCGGCACCCAGTAAGGCGCCAACAAGTCTGGCCCGATGATTGCTGGCGACCTTACAGGCCGCGATCACTCTTTTCACGATCGAATCCCAGGTCTGAAGACCTGGGCTCTGTGCGAAGGGGCCTTCAGCCCCCTGCACCTTGGGAACTGCATCGGTTTGTGAAAGGTCCGAAGCCAGGTCAATCGCAAGGAAATCTCAGATTCACGAAACTCGTAACCAATCGGCAAAAGAATCCTCGGTCCGCGTAGATGCCCCTGCGATCACGAAAATCGGCAACGCTAGTATTTCCGGTTTGTCACTGAGCCCATGGCAAGTTAGATAATGGGCGGGTCTGCTTGAACAAAAACATCAGTCAAGAACGCTTTGTCAGGGCAAGTCGGGCCACTCATTCCATTCCTGGACTGTGAAGTCGGCAAACCATACGGAATCCATCTCGTTCATTCCTTCGACTCACCCCTTCAGACTGCGATAGATCCCCCACTTCGGTCTGCAGAAATCCATTTGATCACGCCAAGTATCGATCTTGTCATCCTCTACTGATGAGATGACCGAGCCATCCGCTGAAGTCAGTGAAAAACGAAACGAACCACGCTCCTGGTAGTCGACGATGAAATCGCACGATAACCAAGTCTGCTTCACGGAATTCAGTTTGGCCAATTCGATTTTCTTCTCCCGGGCACCCTCCCCTTTCCAATACCGCAACTCAAGCACGGGAACTTCTTTGGAAAGGGCGGCGGAGATCGTAAAAATCGGATCGCCGACATCGTCTCCACCGACACCTTTCAACTGAAAGAGATGGCAAAACTGGTAGGATACTTGGAGGTCGCTATCGATTCGGAATTTCCAGTGGTAACGAGCCACCTGTCCATGAGTAGCTTTCAGCGCCTCATCCGACCCCCAGTATCCCTTGATTTCATTCCGTTGACGGTCACTCTCTTCCCTGCTCTTTTCACGATCACCGTCGTGATCACGAAACAGCAGGAACTTGAAGTAGGCTCCCATTTGCGGGTCTTCCTCAATGATGATGTGCGGAACGCCGGGATGATTTTCAGGATAGCGATCCGGTGACTCAATGGCTTTTTCTCCAAAAGCCGCATGGATCTGAGCAGCCGCGCTAGTTCCCGACTTTGCGTCTGCAACCAGGCGAAGTTCCCTTTCCACCTCGGGCGACGCTATCCCCTTACCAATCACCAGGAAGCCTAAGAATAACGATGCGATAGCGAAGGGGTTCATGAAGAGCTTGAGTTTGCCGAACTTCGACGTCCGAAACATGAAGTCAATCTTCGAGCTGCTTTAACCTTGAGGTTGCTGATTGGAATTTGGACCCTTGCTGTCGTCTGCAGACATGACTTGTTCGTCCCCGGGTTTTTCATCAACAGAAAACGCGACCTTGAAATCCGAGACCATGTTCATGAGTGGGCTGTGAGGTTCGCTTCGATAGTGTTCCTTCATGCCTTGAAATCCCTTCTTGAGGTCTTCCTCAGACAAGTAGTCGACGATGAGATGGAAGTCAGGAAGGCTTTCAAAGTTGGCCTTGTCATTGATTCGGAGAATCCGGTAGGACTCCGCAAAATTTTGATGGACCTGGGTCGCCATAAACTCATGGACTTGCCTGACCAACGCCTCGGGAGAGACGTCATCTTTGGGGCTGAAATAGACGTGGTAGGAGGCCATCGGGCGTTGGGCAAACACTACAATCAAATTCAAAGGGTCAAAAGTTGCGATTCGCCCCTTTGAGAGTCACTTTCGAATTGTTCTTTGATCTGGGCCTCCACCTATAGAACCTCAAACCTTGCGGCGCCTTCATTTGGCTTCCGGTGTCGTTTGCTGAATGTGAGAGGGCAGAGGCAGGTAGTCGCCTTCGCTCACCATCCAGCTGTCGAGTTGCTCGCGATGCTGGGTTTCGATGTCGCCGTGTTCCGCAGAGCCGGCAAGGTTGTTCAATTGATGGGGATCCTCCTTCAGATCATAGAGTTCGAAAATCGGACGTGGATTCTGAAAGTAGAGACGCTCATGCAATGAAGACAGCTCACCTGCCGCATGTTTGGC
>JBCDHN010000164.1:0-6755 GCA_038749915.1 Verrucomicrobiota bacterium
GGACGTTCCATCGTCAAGCGACTGTTCATCGAGGGCGCGGACCGCGTCGTTGTCGCTGCGGAAGAGAGTGAACCCTTCGAATGGGAAGAATTGAAAGCTCTTGGAGCTGACTACTTGATCGCAGATTTGGGAACTTCTGATGAACCTGGGCAAACCGTTCGCGATGCACAGTCGTTGATGGTGGGACTCGACGGGTTGGTTCATTGTGCCGGCGTTTATCCAGAGGGTAATCCAAGTGGGAAGTCCGAGCTTCAATTGTGGGAAGAGACCATGAATATCAAGGCGCGCGCAGGTTACCTACTTGCCGCGGAGTTTGTGAAAGTCGCCGAAGAAGGAGCCTCATTCGTCGCCGTGACTTCGATTAACGCGGAACAGTCCGAGCCGGACCATCTGGCTTACGACCCGGCATGCGCGGCACTTGGTGGTGTTGTCAGGGCATTTGCGATTCAATACGCTCCGCGCTACCGGTTTAACGCGGTCGCGCCAGGGCTGATACGAACACGGTTGACGGAGAGCGTCGTGGATTCAGGGGACCTCCACCAGTTTGCTTGCGATAATATCCCCATGAACCGATTGGGAAGACCCGGAGAATGCGCCGGCGCTGCAATGTTCCTCCTCAGCGACGATGCCGCTTATATTACTGGAGAAACCATCTTTGTGGATGGAGGCATCAAAGCAAACCAGATGTCAAAACCACCGGGGGTGGAATAAATTCGTTTATCTCAAATCGCGGAGTTTAGCCGAAACGACCACTAATATAGTCTTCTGTCTGCGTCTTGCTCGGACTGGTGAACAACTTGGTGGTGTTATCGAATTCGATCAGTTCGCCCAAATAGAAAAACGCCGTTCGATCTGATACTCTGGTCGCCTGTTGCATGTTGTGAGTCACGATCACAATCGTGAAGTCAGCCTTGAGCTGGTTGATCAAATCCTCGACTTTCGCTGTGGCAATTGGATCGAGCGCGGAGCAAGGCTCATCCATCAGGATAATCTTCGGCTTTACCGCAATTGTTCGTGCTATACAAAGGCGTTGCTGCTGTCCACCGGAGAGACCTGTAGCGTTATCCTGAAGCCGGTCTTTTACTTCTTCCCAAAGTGCGGCACCCCGCAGACTCTCTTCCACAATCCGGTCAAGTTCATCGGTAGCGGTAATACCTGCGACGCGAAGTCCGTAGGCAATGTTGTCATAAATGCTCCTCGGAAACGGGTTGGACTTCTGGAAGACCATCCCCACCTGTTTCCGCAGCTCGATCACGTCGACTTCGGGAGCATAGATATCCTGATCCATGATGTGGATCGAACCTTTCGTCACGCCCGCGGAGGGAATGAGATCATTCATCCGATTCAAGCAGCGTAGAAGCGTCGACTTTCCGCAACCTGATGGCCCGATGTAGGCGGTAACTTCTTTCTCATACATTGGGAAACTGATGTCTCTCAACGTGTCCTTCTTGCGATCGTAGCTGAAGTTCAAGTCTTTGATATCCACAATAGCCTTTTCGCCTGACGACGATGCGGAAATTGGACTCTTCTCAGCTTGAGTCGAGGTAGATGGCGTTTGGGTGGCGGTTTCCATTCTGCTGGAGGTTGGAGCGAAGTTAAGATAGCTAAATTAAAATTGTGGTTTGGTCTACCATTTAAGTGCTTTTCGAGCCCGGACGCGCAGGTAGATGGAGAGGGCGGCAAGGAGCATCACTGCGAACATGAAGACGAACACGGAGCCATACTGCATGGGCTTCGTGTATTCAGACTGAGGTATCCGGGCCGCAACCGTGTAAATATGATAGGGCAAGGCTTGGACGGATTGGGTGAAAAACTCCGGAATTGCCGCGATTCCCCCATTCAGGTTTTGCCAGGGCAGCTGGTCCTTATGGGCAGCAGCTGCGGTAAACATGATCGGGGCCGTTTCTCCAGCAACGCGGGTGATTCCCAGGACCGAAGCGGTCAGCATTCCGGGAAGCGCATAAGGAAGCACTGCTTTCCGAATCGTTTCCCACTTTGTCGCTCCAAGGGCGAGCGATGCTTCGCGGAATCCCATGGGAACAGCTTTGAGCGACTCCTCGCAAGCAGTGATGATGACCGGCAAAATCATGGCGGCAAGGGTCAGCCCACCCGCTGTCATGGAAGTTCCAAAGCCCTGCAGGCTGAAGAACGTGGAAGTTCCGGGCAGCTGAAAATAGAAGATGCTTCGATCCGCGACCTCGGTGGTGAAGATCGGAAACGCATAGCAGAAAAATCCGAGACCAAACAGTCCGTAAACAATGGACGGAACGCCGGCCAGGTTGAGCATCGCAAGTCGAACCAGCCTCATCAGAGGTCCTTGGGAGCTGTATTCGCTGAGATAGATCGCGGAAGCGATCCCAATGATCAGTGCCACCACAATGCAAATCACGACGAGGAGGATGGTTCCGACCAACGGTCCAAGAATTCCACCACCGGAGTAGGAATAGCGGTGCTCTTTGCGAATTACGGCATCAGGATTGCTCTCGGTGAAATCCCGAAACTCGGCAATGTCCTTCCGATGGGAAACTCCATTCTCGTCCTCGTAGGCGACGAGTGTTCCCGGCATTTTGGTAAAGAATTCCGCATCGAAAAGGGGAGCCCCTTTCTCCGAGAAACCCGGAAAGACGACTGGGAACCCTTTCTTCACGATGTCGGCGAAGATGATCGCGAAGAATACCACGATGAAGTAGGTGAAAAACATCACCACCGCCTTCTTTGTCAGGTCCTTTTTGAACTGCTTGCGATCAGGAATCGTAAACGGATGTTTGGAATCTGCAGTTTCGTTCATGACAGCGTAAAAGGGAAGAGAGAGGAATCAGGCTCGATGAAACTTCTTGATGATCTCCTGGGCTGAATAGTTGATGACGAGCGAGATGGTGAAGAGGATCATTCCGATCATGAAGAGCGCGCCCCAGTGCTCCGATCCTTCATCAACCTCTCCCAATTCCTGGGCAATGATTCCAGTCATGGTGTGAGTTGGCTGGGTGATCACCCCGATCCCGGCGCTGAAGTCCGGCATTGAAATCTTGTTCCCTGCGACCAGCAGAACCACCATCGTTTCCCCGATAATCCGTCCGAAACCCAGAAGAATGGCGGCGACCACGCCTGAAACTGCTGATGGCAGAACGACACCAAGGACCGTCTGCATCTTGCTGGCGCCAAGGGCGAGCGAAGCTTGAGAATAGGCCTGTGGCACGTTGTTTAGCGCATCCTCTGTCAAGGTGAAGATCGTTGGGATCGCCATGAAGGAGAGCAGGAGCCCCGCGTTGAGAATATTGAGCCGTTCCGACATCGGGAACCCTGGAATCCAGGCAAACATATCCATCTGGCTCATCTCCCGCAGGAAGGTCCCCAACACCATGATCCCGAAAAAACCCAGCACGATCGATGGAATCGCCTCGATAAACTCGATCACCGGCTTCAGAACATCCTGTTCCCTTTTCGAGGCCAGCTGATTCACATAAATGGCGGCTCCAACGGCAAACGGTACTGCGACCGTGAGCGCGATCAAAGAAATCAGGAGTGAACCCGTGAAAAGAGGCATGACGCCAAAAAAATCGTGCCAGGAACTGTTGGTGACCCAGTCTTTCCCCCAGAAGAAATCCTTCACCGAGCCGATGAATGAGTAGGGCTTGGCATGACTCCAGTTCGCGGCCTTCTTCTCGTTCCTTTTGAGTTTGGCAATGAGATCCTTGCTGACCCGATGGGCAGATCTCAGGTTTTCCGTCGCATTGGTGGAATTACTTTTCTTCGGAATCCGAGTGAAAATCTCTTTGGTCGATTCTCTGAGGTTCGCTGCAATTGCCGAATGCTCATCCACCGAATCGTAGAAGATCTCGGTCACCGCATCATAGTCGACTTTGGTGACCACCACTGCCGCAGCTTTGGCTCGTTCCGCCCTCGCTTTTTCGAAGTCACCCTCCGCCTCAGCTATTTCAGCGTTCTTGGTCAGAATCTCGATGGTGATGGGGGCTGAGTAAGCGGCGTTTGCCTTCTCGCGAATGGCAAGGGCTTCGCGCCTCAACGAACTCCAAAGGCTGGTCAACTCGCGTCCGGCGGTGCTGAACTCTCGTGAAAGATCGTAGAGCCCCACATACTGCTCCTTCGCCTTGTCATTTTTCTCCTTCTTGGCCACCTTGAGATCGGCGATGTACTGCGGCTCTTCCTCCATCTCAGGCTGAATCTCGAGAGCGATTTCTTTGAGCTTGGCCAGCTGTTGGCCGGTAATTCGAGTCTTAAAGCCCAGATCGCTTCGCGAAGTTCGCTTGTAGAGTTGGGCGGTTGCCTCCTTCAAATTGGCCCGAAGCTCGGCAATGCGGGCAGTGTCGTCCGGCGTGATTTCCAGGCCTGCGACCAAGGCCCGGTGCTCGATGGGAACCCCAGTCGCTGGAAGCCTCACCAAAGCTCCAAATGCCTTGATTTGGTCGTCCTCGTTGAAGCTCGAAAGGTTCACCTCGCTGTAGTAGGCGCGCGTCAGGGCTCCGGAAACCTCGCGGTGAAGATCGCGTTCCTCCCTGATGTAATCGACAAATTCCTGCCCGGTTTGCCGATAGGTCTCAAGCTCGTGGTGATTGACGGGGAAAAAGCCCTGCGCCTCCTTCCAGAGAAACACGCAGATCAGGACGAGGACGATAATCGCGATGCTGGCGGCCGCCGAGAAGACCCACTGGATAAGGTCCTGAATGTCAAAGACTCCAAAAAGGCGGAATCGTCGGCTGCTGAAGACATTATCAGATTTTCTGCTCATGTTAGGCGCATAGCTGCACTTTTTGGAGATTTAGGCGATGTCCGTGTCAGAAACAAACCTGAAATGCCCTACGAGAGTGACGATTTCGAAACATTGTTGCCAAAAGAGGCAACAAAAAGGCGCCCGGAGGGGAATCCCCGGGCGCCGATCATTAAATTTGGATGATCGTTTTGTCAATGTTAGGACGACTACTCTTTGAAAGCGATGAATCCGACTTTCTCGACGATGGTGGCAGCTTCGTCAGCTGACTTGGCCCAGGCCAGGAATTTACCGGCTTCTCCGTCCGGAGTTCCGACCGTGTAGTAGTAAAGATTCCGAGCAAGAGGGTAAGAAGTTGCCATTGCAGAAGTTGCTTCAACTCCGTCAACGGAAACCGCTTTGACTCCGTCAGCTCCGGTGTAGGCGAGGCCCACGTATCCGATGCCGTTGGCATTTTTGCCGACTTCCTGCGCGATTTGCTCGTTACCAGCCATTTTCTGGGTTTCTGCACCGTAGTCACGGCCAGCCATTCCAAGCTTTTGAAAGGTCTTGTAGGTTCCGGAGGAAGTATTGCGGGTGTAAACGGAAATCTCCGCGTCAGGACCGCCCACTTCGCTCCAGTTCTTGATGTCTCCGGTGAAAATCCCTTCGACTTGGTCGAGCGTAAGTTCTCCAACGCCGTTGGCTTTGTTCACGATCACGCCGATCATGTCAACTCCAGCGATGTGCTCGACCAGGCCTGGTAGCTCGGCTTTCTCCGTGTCCTTCACGTCGCGGCTGGACATTCCGATTTGAGCAGTGCCGGACTTGAGAGAGGTGAAAGCCGTAGAGGAACCTTCAGCGGCAATCTCGAAAGTGGCGTCGTTACCAGCTGCTTTGTAGGCTTCGGCCAACTGAGGAACCATCTTGGCGCCGAGAGTGTCGGATCCCTTGATGACGATGGTATCCGCAAAGGCGGTGCCGGAAATCAGCGCAGCTGCGAGAGTGAGGATTGTAGTTTTCTTCATCAGTTTAACGTTGGGTGTGTTTATGAGTTTGTGCAGTTTTTTGACTGCGAGGTGCGTTAATTCGCGCTCTAACGGACCGCAAACTGGTCAAGGTTAAGATTTCGCCACGAAGTATTTCTTAAGCTGCTATCCAAAAAAAAAACGCTCGGGAAGTGCTCCCGAGCGTTTTGAAAATTTGAGTTGGGATCAACTCAGGTTTTGGCGACTACTTGCCAAGAAGTTTCTTGATGAGGCCTTTCTTACCGGAGTAAGAAATGAATCCGACTTTCTCAACGATGGAAGCAGCCGCAGGGTCGGAAGTCGCCCATGCGAGGAAATCACCAGCTTCGCCCTCAGGCATTCCAACGGTGTAGTAGTAGAGGTTACGAGCGAGGTCGTATTTGGTAGCGTTGGCTGGAGTTGCGGCAACACCCTCAACTGCAACAGCTTGAACACCGCCAGCTTCAGAGTAAGCCAAACCAACGTATCCGATGCCGTTCGCGTTCTTCCCAACTTCCTGTGCGATTTGCTCGTTGCCAGCCATTTTCTGGGTGTTTGAACCGTAGTCGCGTCCACCCATTCCAAGCTTCTGGAACGTCTTGTAGGTTCCGGAAGAAGTGTTGCGGGTGTAAACGGAAATGTCCGCGTCGTTTCCGCCAACTTCGCTCCAGTTGGTGATGTCACCAGTGAAGATACCTTCGATTTGCTCAAGGCTGAGATCGGCAACTCCGTTCGCGTCGTTCACGATCACAGCGATCATGTCGATGCCCGCGATGTGCTCTTTCAATCCGGGAAGCTCAGCTTTTTCCGTGTCTTTCACGTCGCGGCTGGACATTCCGATTTGTGCTTCACCAGCTTTGAGGGCTGAGAATGCGGTTGAAGAGCCCTCAGCAGCGATCTCGAAATTCGCGGCTTTGCCGGCAGCCTTATAGGCCTCGGCGAGTTGAGGAACCATTTTTGCACCGAGAGTATCGGAGCCTTTAATGACGATCGTATTGGCCTGAGCAATGGTGGAAAGCACGCCAAGGGTGAGGAGAATAAGA
>JBCDHN010000165.1:0-6752 GCA_038749915.1 Verrucomicrobiota bacterium
GGGCTCTTTCCAGCGCCTTCCAGGGATGCCTTCCGCGTTTGCGGGGTTATCTGTTCTAAGATCTTGTCCAACCTCTTTTAGCACCAAGAAGTGAGCTGAGTCTTAGGGTAATTTCTGAAACCGCTTTGGTTCACTGCGAAGGTGCATCCTAACGTTCAGAAAAATCCATTAGACATGGTGTTTCTCGCGTTCAACCATGCCTGAAAGCCACTGACTTTCAAACACCATCCCTACACGAATATTATGGCATCTGCTAGCCAACCAAGTGCTTGGGAAAGTCGCTCACCTTTTCGCAGCCGATTTGCTCCATGACTTGCTGCAGTTGTTTCTTCAGCATGGTGATGGTGTGATTGCCGCCCCTCTTCCCGAGCGCGCCAACGCCATACATGAAGGACCTTCCCATGAAGGTGAACTTTGCTCCGCTGGCGAGGGCGCAGGCGATATCGGGACCGGCTCGCAGTCCGCTGTCGATCATCAGGGTGGTGCGATCTCCAAACTCTTTGGCCAGTTGGGTGAGCGGCTTGATCGTTGATTGACCGGCATCAAGCTGACGACCGCCGTGATTGGAAACGATCAGTCCATCGACCCCGAGGCTGATCGCCTTCTCAGCATCCTCGGAATTCACGACACCTTTGACAACGAGCTTTCCCTTCCACCGATCGCGGATGGCGGCAATTTTTTCCGGATTGAGCCGGCCCGAAAACGTCTTGTTCATGAACAACCCGAGATGTTTCATGCTGAGCCCTTTGGGAATGTAAGGCTTCATCGTTTTGAACTCCGGCGCTCCCGCGGCCAACTGGCTGAATGACCAAGTCGGGTGCATCATCATCTGGATCACGTTACTGATCGACATCTGTGGAGGAATCGACAGACCGTTCTTAATTTCTTTGGGTCGATAGGCAAAGGTTGGGGTGTCGGCGAGGATGACGAGAACGGGCAGTCCCGCTTCGGAAACGCGGTCGAGGAGTTGGTTTCTCAATTCATCTTCGGCCGGGTGATAAAGTTGAAACCAGGCATTGCCTTCGGTAATCTCGGCAACGGTTTCCACACTGGCGGTTGCCACCGTGCTGACGATAAAGGGTATGTTGTGGGCGTGGGCGGCCTTGGCGAGAATTTCAGTAGCACGAGGCCACATCAATCCCTGAAGACCGATGGGAGAAATGCCAAAAGGTGCATCGTAGGTTTTGCCAAACAATTCCGTCTCTTGATTGGAGCCCGGGTAGTCGCGCAGATACCAGGGTTTGAGTTGGATCTGACGGATCTCGTCGGTATTGCGACGAAGATTGATCTCCGAATTGCAACCTCCTTCGAGGTATTCAAAGGCAAAGCGAGGGATGCGTTGGCGGGCGCGTTCCCGAAGGTGTTCGATCGAGGGGTAATTGGAATTGATGGCGTCGCTCATGAACTTGGAACTGGGAAGAGGCTACGAAACGCCCCGATGAATCGCAACGGTGCAAATCCGTTTTTGTGATTCAGCTCAACGAGGCAGGCGACTTAAGTCGAGCTCTCGATTGTCACCCAGATCGGCGACGTCCATCCCATGTTCCCATCGACTTGCTCGACGCGAAGGTAGTAACGGTTCTCACCGCTCACCGGGTTTTCGTCAACGAAGGATTGGACAAACTCGTTGGAGGTAGATTCCGGACTGTAAACCTCGTAGTCCTCTTCATTGCGTATGATCGTGACCCGAGCAATGGCCGCCGTTCCACCGATTGCAATCTTGAATGAGGGTTTGTCGCTCGTCTCGAAAATCTCGCCCATCATGTGACCGTTGCAGGAGAACTCCATGAAGATCTTGTCCGTCGCAGCGGTCGTCCTCCGAGCATCCATCGCATCGAAGACACCTTTCCGAGTAAACTCTTTCACATAGACTCCGCCGTAGGAAAGGTTGGTCGAGCGATGATCCGAACTGGCGAAGGCGCCAAGGCGGTGCTGGAGACGGAGTGCTTCTTGCCAGGTGCCTTTCGCGGAATTCCCCTTGAAGCTGGACGTCTGGGGAGACCCAACCACGACGGGCGGCTGCGGGGCCCCTTCCCCTTCGCTACTGTTACGAGAGCCTTGAAACACTTCGAGAATGTTTTCAAACTCGGAATCGAGCTTGGTGTATTTGGACCAATCAGTCCCCATGCCACCGGCCGAAGTATGCTCAATGGTAACGGCCCGCTTGCCGTGAACACGAAGCAGGTCCCACAGTTGCCAGGGTGGAATGTCCGCGATGAGATCTCCCTCCGGTTCAGGGAGCGGAGTGGACCAAGGCGATTCGCTGTAGTTTTTGCGCTTGATGTAAATCACGGGACCGCCCCTTTCCTCGAAGAGCACATTGCGATGTCCGTAAGGAAATTTCTGCTCACGTTCGTAAGCATAGAGAGAAACGAAGCTGCCGGGGTTGTGAAACAGATCCGCCAGCTTCTGAGTTTGCCACCATTCGTAAGCGGTCAGGGTCTTGCCCACTTCGGTGTGATCAGAGGTTCCCAGAAAATCCAATCCTCCCGCCTCGATCGCATAGCGGTAGTGCTCCGTGATGCAACCATCATCCGTGGTCCGACAATTCGAAAAATCGGTGTGTCGATGTACGTCGCCCCAGTAAAGATGGTAGGTTTCTCCGCCGAATTCCCAGGAGTGATGATCGTCCCGGTCGCGCTCCGGAGTATTGTTGTACGCCTTGAGAAGTGAGGGCGCTTCCTGCACGAGATCAAAGGGCAATGCTCCAATCGTAGGGCGCTTGGACCGCGGATCAATGCTGGCAAGATAGATGCCCGTGTTACCGGCCTGCTTGTTTTTTCTCAGGTCACTTGGGTAGCAAACCTTGAGGGAGCCGTCCTGGGAATGAACCCCGATGGCGCTGCGGCGATCGAGGCAAAAGGCACTTTTACCGAGGACTTCCGGCTTGGTCCAGAAGCCATTGGAAGGATCGAGACGGGCATAGGCAATCTGCCAAAAGCCTGGGCTCTTGAAGAGGCAGTATCGGAAAAAGACCCAGGGACACCCGTCCGCATCGACCACCACCTCGGGCACGTCAATCGCTCCGGAACCGACGCTCTGTGGATCAGCCACAAGATCCGGAAGCAGCGCGGTGATGTCCGCAACCTGCTCGACGGAGTGGCTCGCGAGATCGACTTTCACGACCTTGAGTTGACGATCGTGATGCAGCCCGCCGCCTTTCTTGCGCCAGTCAGCTCCAAGGTCTTTGCCCCAGAGTTTCATTCCATCCTCATAGCTAACCCAAAGCGTTTTTCCATCCGGAGAGGTTGCGGCTTCTGGTCGGGCTTCATAACGATCAGTCTTTGCAATGGCGATGGGTTCACGCACGGTTCCTTCCGGGGAGACCCGGGTGAGGTAGACGTCAAAATCTCCCGCCCGATAGCTATCGAAAACAATCAACGCCTCTTCCCCTTCGCCAAAGGCGAGCCTCGGTTCCCAATCACCTCCGCCAGTCCCTTGTGTAACGATGATTTCCTCCGACCACGTTTTGGAGTCTTTATCGAGAAATCTCGCAGCGATCTGGTTAACGCCGTTCTTCAAGCGCTGCCACGTCACCCATACTCGGCCATGTCGATCAATTCCAAGATCAGGAAAAATGTCGTTCCCCGGATCGTCCGTTAGAACCACTGCTTCTCCCATCACCGCCAGTCCTTTCCGCCCAATCGTTCGAGCCATCAGTTCCCATTGACCATCCTCCTCCAATTGTGACCAAACGCAGAGCATCCGGCCGTTCGGCAACTGAGTGAGACAAGGCTGATAGATGTTGTCGATCCCCGGCCCCGATACCGAAGCACGAACAACCAACTTCCCCTGATCATCCAAACCAGCCAGCTTCAAGACGTCGGCATCTCCATCATGCTCGACATAGACCACGATGGGTTGGCCTTCGCCATTCAAACACATGGCGGGAAAATCCTCATGAACCCCGGGACGGTTCAGCTCGGCAAAAGGCTCTGTGGTCGGTAAGCTTGCCCCCCGCTTCCTGGAAGCCTTCTTTTCTTGTTTCGTCGCAACTTCGTCCTGGCCAATGGTCGGTTGGGCGAAGAGAACGAAGAACATGGGTAGAGCCATCAGCTTGATGAGGAACAAACAATTCAGGGGGATACTTTTGAGGTTCATGGAAACTTTGAGGGGTATTGGGAAATGATTCCGGAATTCAACACTGGTTGGCCTTATGGTTTCTTGCCAGATTGATTCATCCACGAGAAAACAGGTTTCTCAGGACGCTCGCCAGGGTCGAAAAATCGCGCGTTTTCTCCTACCCGATCGTGATCTCCAGTATCGGCCCTGACGGCTTCAGCAAGAGCCAGCAGATCAGCAACGACAGCGGGGTGATCTTTCGCTACACTCTTTGTCTCTCCCGGATCGGCTTCGAGATCAACGAGGAAGGGTTCGGCAAAGCCTGCCCAGTCCGAAGCCGCGATGTGATTGTTCTTGGCAAATCTGCCAAGCCATGGAGGGGCGGCAGGTCGCGCTAGGTGCAACTTCCACTTTCCCTGTCGAACTGCCTGTAGTGAGTTAATGAAATAGTAGGCAAACACGCGTTCTTTGTCCGCCTCCTCGAATTTTCCGGCAAACAGATGGGTGATATCGATGCCATCGATCACGCGATCTGTCGGTGCCTCGGTTCCCGCCAGCTTCGCAAAAGTGGGTAGGATATCGATCGTTGCCGCAATCTCATCACACACGGTATTCGCCGGAACCCGGCCCGGAGCCCAGAGAATGGTCGGCACCCGGACTCCTCCTTCCCAGGTGGAGACTTTCCCACTCCGAAGCGGTCCAGCTGAGCCGCCATGGTCGTTTGGCAACTGTCCATCCAGCTTGTCTTTGTTCTTTATCAACCACGGTCCATTGTCGCTGGTGAAGAGGAAGTAGGTATTTTCCACGAGGCCATGCTCTTTGAGCGCATCAATGATTCGCCCGCAATTGAAGTCGATTTCCTCAACCGTATCGCCATAAAGTCCACGCGGAGATTTCCCTTTGAAGTCAGCGGAAGCGTCCAGTCGCGTATGAACCATCGAATAGGGAACATAAGCAAAAAAGGGCTCCTCTTTGTTTGCCTCAATGAAACGGAGCACTTCATCGGTATGTCGTTTTGTCAGGGTGCCCATGTCCGCTTTTTCCTCAATGAGCTCAGCATCACGGTAGAGGTTGACGAGACGATCGTTACTCGAGGGCGTTCCGAAAAAGACGTCAAAGCCCTGGTGATTCGGCATCAAGTTGGGTTCGAAGTTCGTTTGCGAATGGCGAGCGAGGTCCCATTTCCCAAAGCATCCCGTCACGTATCCCTGATCTTTTAAGACCTCCGCAACGGTGATCTCCTCTGAATGAAGGACCGGATGCGTTTCCTTAATGTTCCCTTTCTCAGCAACTCGAAGTGGATGGCACCCCGTCATCAATGCGGCGCGGGACGGTCCACAAATGTGTTGGGCGTAAAAGTGGGTGAATCGCATTCCCTCGTTGGCGAGCGCATCAAGGCGGGGCGTGCGAATGTTCGGCGAGCCAAAACACCCCAGATCGGCGAAGCCCAGATCGTCCACAAAGATGAGGACAAAGTTGGGAGGCCTTTCCTCTGCCCGGGCAGTGGGAAGAGCGAGCAACGCCGCAGAGAAAAAGACTTGAAGGGGTTTCATGGTGGCAGCCTAGACCGGCAGATTGAAGTCGAAAACCTCATTCTCACCAAATGCGACAGTAGAAATTCTCAGGCTTCCAAACCACGGTTGACCAATGCCGACAAAGGTCTTTATCTTGACCCCGATGTCGAGTGAAGAGCCCAGTGCCGAGGTCATCGCCCAGATTGGCGAAGCGCTTTCCGGCGGCCAGAAAATCGAGGCGATCAAACTTTACCGCGAAGCGACCGGGAAAGATCTTCGTTCCGCCAAAGACTTCATTGAGACCCTCGGATCAAAGCTCTACGAACAGGATCCTGAAAAATACGCAGCCCTTGCCAACTCCGGCAAAGGCTGCCCACTGGCGATGATTGTGTTCTGCGCTGCGGTTTTTGCGATCGCGGCCCTCGCCCACCTGATTCTATTTCAGCACGCTCCAAGCTGAAATCCGGGAAGACTTTTGCGGACTCCTGGCAAGATTTAAGGATCGCCCACCGTGCGTTTGGTATGAAAACCCTTCGTCGTCGCTTTCTCAAACAGTCAATTGGTGCTGCTGCGGCACCGCTCATCCTTCCTGCTGCAGCCAAAGGTGCCAATGATCGGCTTCGCATAGCGGTCGCCGGGATCAACAGCCGTGGGAACGCCCACATGGATGGCTGGACCAAGTCCAAGAACGTCGAGGTCGCTTATCTTATTGATCCCGACGAAAAGGTTCTGGGTCGCGGGTTAAAACGACTCGAAGGCAAAGTCGACGGGAAATATCAGGCCAAAGGGACCGCTGATATTCGAGAGGCGCTCTCAGATCCCGATTTGGATGCCGTTTCGATCGCCACTCCAAACCACTGGCATTCGCTCATGACGATTTGGGCGGCCCAAGCCGGCAAGCACGTTTATGTGGAGAAGCCAATGAGTCACGATGTGGAGGAAGGGCGCATCTGTGTCGAAGCGCAAAAGAAGTATGGAGTGGTGATTCAGCACGGAACGCAACGGCGCAGCAGCTCCAGCATCGCCGGCCTTCATGAAGCCATCCAGGCAGGAAAGTTCGGGAAGCTCAAGGTGTCCTACGGCTACTGCTGCAAGCCACGGGGAGGGATCGGAACGAAAAGTGTTTCGGAGCCGCCCAGTGGGCTGAATTGGGATCTCTGGCGCGGTCCGGCACAA
>JBCDHN010000166.1:0-6750 GCA_038749915.1 Verrucomicrobiota bacterium
CCCGTCCTTTACATCACTCAAAAACCGGAAAATCACCGGAGTTGGAATCATGTATCCCGTGTTCTGAGCGACACTGCCGCTGTATCCCTGAAACGCGACTCCCACGACACTCCCTTCCTGAATGACGGGTCCGCCGCTATTTCCCGGGTTGATGGCCGCATCAACCTGAACCGCGAGGTGATAGTCCACCCCGGAGTGAGCGTAGGAACGAAAATCGATCCTCGAAACCACTCCTCGCGTTACTGAAATTCGCTGACCTCCGATCGGATACCCAACGGCAATCACGGTGCTGTTGAGTTGGGGAATCCCGCCAAACTTCAACGGTGTGACATCTCGAAAGGCCGTATCGTCCTTGAGTTGGAGCAGGGCAAGATCACAGTCGTGGGCAATGTGCAGAATCTCAGCTTCGTAGGGTGTGGGGTCATCAACCTTCTTAATGTAGAGCAGGCGACTGTTGCTGACGACGTGGGCGTTAGTGAGGAACTGGTTAGGAGCAACCAGAAAGCCCGTCCCGTTGCCTCCGCTGCTCCCTCCCGCATTCCAAGGAGTCTGATAGTTTGGATTCCACGACTGGTTTTCGACGCGAACAATGGCCGCGAAAGGAGGCTGCTTGGGCTTCTGCGCCATGCGGGGTCCAAGCGGTGGAAGGGATGGCTGCCCGGTGGGACCTGGTGCGACCGACGGCGGCAAAAGGGGAGGCGTTGGCGCTGAATCGCTTGCAGCCGGCGCCTCAGCGGGAGGGGCTTCGGCCGATTCCGGTGTCGAGTCAGCTGCGTCTTGCCCGGAACCAACGCTCAGCAAGGAAAAGGAAAAAACGAACCCCAACCAGGTCCGCGAAAGGTTAGGCAAATACATAAAAGGTGATTCTTTGGTCACGAAGGGCTCAAGTTTAGGGAAGACACATTTAATGTCAATGCGTGGACGCAGGAGCTTTCGGTTTGGATTCATTCGACGCCTCAAATCGCAAATTCCTCAACAAACTCACTCCGAATTCTCAATTTCTGGCCCCGGAGCGCCCGCCCCGGGGCTTTTGGCTTGCCAAATGGAGAATCCATCCTAATCAAGAGCCCATGAAATCCCTAAAAACACTTTTCGCGCTCTTTCTTTCTTCGATGGCTCTCCTCTCTGCCCAGGATGAAGACGGATTTTACGAGCTGCTCAACGGGAAAGATCTGACGGGCTGGAAAGTGAGCGAGAACCCCGATTCGTTCAAAGTGGTTGATGGAGAACTCGTCGCTGTGGGGGAACGCGCCCATTTGTTTTACGCGGGTCCGGTTGGCGGAGCGAAATTAACCGATTTTGAAGCCAAACTCGTCATTCTGACGAAGCCAAACGCCAACGCTGGCTTTTACTTCCACACTGAATTTCAGGAGGAGGGCTGGCCCAAAAAAGGCTACGAGGCGCAAATCAACGCAACTCATAAGGATCCCAAGAAAACCGGCAGCCTTTATGCCGTCGAAAACGTGATGGATGTCGCTCCCCACAAAGACGACGAATGGTTTGAGTATCATATCATCGTCAAAGGCAGCCAAATCATCATCAAAGTGAATGGCGAGACCACGGTGGACTATACCGAACCTGAAGGTGGCCCGGAAATCACCGGCCCGTTCGAGCGCAAGCTCAGCAGCGGCACCATCGCCATCCAATGCCATGATCCAGGCAGCGTGGTCCACTTCAAAAGCATCAAGGTAAAGCCGCTTTAAACCGTTCGAAGTAGGCTGAGAAACGCCACCTGCGAAGTTCCCGACGATACCGCGATTGGAAAACTCCAACGCTGGGTTATCCTGTCTGTTCAATGAAGGACGTCACTGATCTCCATATCGAAGCCAATATCCCGCTTCCCACTCCCGGGGAATTCCTCGAAGAAATTCCCCGTAGTGAGGTCCAGGCTGCATTCGTTGCAGAATCTCGCCATCAGATTGCCGAGATCCTCTTTCAAAATGACCCACGCCTCCTTCTGGTTGTCGGTCCCTGCTCGATTCATGACACCAAAGCGGGCCTCGAATATGCCGAACGCTTGCGCGGTCTGGCCGAACAGGTCAGCGAGAAAATCTTCATTGTGATGCGGGCCTACTTCGAGAAGCCACGCACCACCCTGGGCTGGAAAGGGCTGATTATGGATCCTCACCTCGACGGAACCGACGATATTCCCGAAGGACTTCGGCAAGCACGCCGTTTTTTGCGCGAGGTGATCGACCTCGGAGTGCCCACTGCGACAGAGCTTCTCGACCCCATCACCCCTCAATACATCGCCGATTTTATCTGCTGGTCCGCAATTGGGGCCCGCACCACCGAATCGCAAACCCACCGCCAGATGGCGTCCGGCCTTTCCATGCCGGTCGGCTTCAAGAATTCGACGCCCGGTTCGCTCGCCCCCGCGATTAACGCCATTCTCGCGGCGACCCAACCTCAAACGTTTCTCGGTATCAGCCCGCAAGGCGTAGCCTCCACGGTCCGCACTCGTGGTAATCCCCATTGCCACATCATCCTTCGCGGAGGATCCAAGGGGCCAAATTACGCGTCCCAGCATGTCGCCGAAACCGAAGAACGCCTGACCAAAGCCGGTCTTCCTCCAACCCTGATGATCGACTGCAGCCACGGCAACAGCGACAAAGATCATAACCGCCAACCGATCGTGCTTCAGGATATCCTTACCCAACGTCAGGCTGGCAATCGCTCCATCACCGGCATCATGATGGAAAGCAATCTGAAGGCCGGAAACCAGAAATTCCCCAGCCAAGAAACGCTCAACTACGGCCAATCCATCACCGACGCCTGTATTGATTGGAAAACGACCGAGCGCGTGATTCTCGAAGTAGCTGAAGCCATGTAGTCTTAAGTTGCGGTGAAATCACTTGCTCATGTTTCTCTTCGAAGGTTTTCGCCCTCGATCGCCGCTTCTCCGTAAACGTCTCAGCGCCCGAATAAAGCGACGAATCAGTCTGCTGAGGGTTTGAAATCTGCTGCCCCTCTCCTAGAGTTGCGCAATGCCTGATGCCGAAAAGCCAGACCTGACGTTGCTGGGGAGTTCCTCGGATTTGCCGCAGTCGCCGAGCGTGCAAATTCTGGAGACGTTTCCGAATCATTCGCCGAACCGGAAGTACTGGATCAAGCTGGATTGCGCGGAGTTCAGTTCCCATTGCCCGGTAACCGGACAACCGGACTATGCGAAACTGCAAATTTCCTACATTCCCGGTGAGCTGTGCGTTGAGACCAAGTCGCTCAAATATTACCTGGCTTCTTATCGCAGCACCGCGGCGTTTAACGAAGAGATTGTGAATCGCATTGCCGACGACCTCCTGAAAGTTTGCCAACCGCAGAAGCTGGAGGTGTGCGGACAATTCGCCGCTCGCGGTGGAATCAGCCTTTCGGTGGAGGTTACCTATCCCGAACCTGACTAACCCATGAAAGTGGTTGTCCTGCTAAGTGGTGGAATGGATTCGGTGACGGCTCTGTATGAGGCGGCGGAAAGTCATGACGTGGCAGCGGCTTTGAGCTGTGATTATGGCTCGAAACACAATGCTTGCGAGATCCCATTCGCCAAGCATCACGCGGAGAAGCTTGGTGTTGCTCATGAGGTGATTGAGTTAGGCTTTATGAATGACCTGTTCGCTTCCGATCTCTTGAAGTCCGGCGGTGATATACCAGATGGTCACTATGAGGAGGTGAGCATGAAGCGAACCGTGGTGCCGTTTCGCAATGGGATCATGCTTTCGATCGCCTGTGGCTTTGCTGAGAGCCGCGAAGCGAAGGGACTGGTGATTGCGGCCCATGCCGGCGACCACACCATTTATCCGGATTGCCGGGAACCATTCATGGAAGGCATGGCCAAAGCGATGAAGACCGGAACTTATGCCGAGATCGAGTTGTTGCGTCCTTTCATTGCGATGGACAAGACCGCGATCGCGGCTCGTGGTGCAGAACTTGGCGTCGACTTCTCACAAACATGGTCGTGCTATAAGGGCGGCGAAATTCATTGTGGAACCTGCGGAACCTGTGTCGAACGAATCGAGGCATTTACCCTTTCCGGGGTTGCTGATCCCACCGTCTACCTTTCCAAATGAGCAAACCTGCCGTCATCAACGCCGTCCAGGTTCCTGACGAATATCTTGAGCCGCTTCACGGTGTTGCAACCGTCGTTCAGCCGGATCATTCCAATGTAATGACGCTTGCTGAGTTGCTTGCCGCGATTCAAAGCCATGAGGCAGTGGGAGCAATCATACCAGGAGAGCTGAAGTTCGCCGCCGCGAAACTAACCGACTTACCAAGCTTGAAAGTCATTTCAAACACCGCCGCAGGATACAATAATTTGCCATTGGATGAATTGGCTGAGTTTGGAATCTGGGCTACCAACACTCCCGACGCGTTTGTCGACGCCACCGCTGATGCAGCCTTTGCCCTGATCCTGGGCCTGGCACGCAAAACCGTCTTGGGAGACCAGTTTGTGCGTTCAGGCGAGTGGGCCGAAAAAGGAATTGTCACCCAGCATTGGGAAGGAATGGAGCTTCGCGGAAAGACGATTGGGATCGTCGGTTTTGGCGCGATCGGTAAAGCCGTTGCGCGCCGGGCTGAGGCATTTGGGATGACCGTGATTTATCATCGCCGAACTTCCGACAACGGGAACGGATACCGCTCCCTACCCGATTTGCTCGCCGAATCAGACATCGTCAACCTCCACACTCCGCTGACACCCGAAACCCATCATCTGATCAATTCAGAATCGCTCGCGATGATGAAGCGAGGCGCTCTGTTGATGAATCTGGCGCGAGGACTGGTGGTTCACGAGGCGGCAATGGTAGAAGCTCTGAAGAGTGGCCAATTGGGCGGCGCGGGACTGGATGTTTTCGAGCAGGAGCCTGAAGTGCACCCCGACCTTGTTGCGATGCCGAATGTCTTGCTGACGCCACATCTGGGAGGAGCAACGCGGGAGGCCAGAAAACTGGCCCGGCTCACTGCAGCGGAAAACGTCCGCCGGGTCATTGTCGGCGAGCGGCCACTTTCTCCGCTGAACGAGCCCTCAATTTGAGCTGAAGTTTGGGCTGGAGTTCGCGGCTTCAATTTTCCAAGCTGGAGTCATGAAAACCCTTCTGCGCAGGTTGCTGGCGCTTAGTGTCCTATGGTTTCCCGCGATCAGTTTCGCGGAATTTCAGGCAGGCACGGCAAAGATCGACATCACTCCAAGGCAATGGCCTGTCCTCGTGAATGGCGGAATGACGAGTCGGTCCGCCGAAAGCGCAACCAAGCCAATTCACGCACGTGCCATCGTTCTCGATGACAGCGATACGAAGTTGGCCATCGTCGTGGCTGACAGTTGCATGATGCCACGCCAATTGCTCGACAAAGCCAAGGCAATGGCGTCGGAGCGGACCGGGATCGCGACCAACCATATGCTGATTGCGGCGACCCACACCCATACGGCGCCCTCATCCTTTGGTTGTCTCGGCACGCGCCAGGACTTGAAGTATTCGGCCCAACTGATCGAACAATTGGCCGAAGCCATCACCGAAGCAGCATCGAAGCTTCAACCTGCCAAAGTTGGATGGGCCTCGACAAACGCTTCCGAGTACACGGCTTTGCGACGGTGGGTCCTGCGGCCGGATCGCATTCGCGAAGATCCATTCGGCAATTTCACGGTTCGCGCCAACATGCATGCGGCGAAGAATCTCGACGATGTTACCGGCGAGACCGGGCCTGAAGATCCCGAACTTTCGGCAATCGTCATTCAGACGCCTGACGGCAAGCCAATCGCCTTTCTCGCAAGCTTCAGCATGCACTACTTCAGCGGGGTCAAGCCGGTAAACCCCGACTATTTTGGACTCTTCTGCGATCACATTGAGGAGAAACTGGGTGGTGGCTTGGCACTAATGTCACACGGCTGCAGCGGAGACATCTGGAGGCGTGACTACCGTGATGAGAATTGGGTTTCGCCGGAAATCGAAGCTTACAGCAAGCAGTTAGGCGATCTGATCATGGACAGCGCCAAGGCAACTGAGTTTAATTCTAACGTTGATCTCAAAATGGCAGAACGACGGCTCGACCTCGCATACCGCGTTCCAACCAAGCAACGACTGGAATGGGCCGAGCGTATCGTGAAAGAGATGGGCGACCGCGATCCCAAAACACGGACTGAAGTATATGCGAACGAAGCGATCGAACTTCACCAGTTGCAACGCACGGAGGTCGTGGTTCAGGCGCTAAGAATCGGCAAGAACATCAGCATCGTAACAACGCCAAACGAGACCTACGCTATTTCGGGTCTCAAGCTCAAACTTCAGAGCCCAACGACTAATACCATGACCCTCGATCTTACGAATGGAGCGGATGGTTATATTCCTCCGCCGGAGCAACATTTGCTCGGCGGATACAATACGTGGGCGGCGCGATCCGCTGGCTTGGAAGTCATGGCCGAACCGAAGATTGTGGGAGCGGGATTGGAACTCCTGGAGGAGATCACCGGCAAACCACGAAAAGTCTATCGCCAGAGCCAAGATGGCGTGGTGGGCAAGGCGCTAACATCACTCAAACCATTCGCGTGGTGGCGGATGGATGAGTTTGGCGGAAACTTGGCGCGTGATTCGAGTGGCAACGGTCGCTCTGCCGTCCTTCACCAACCTGTCTTACCGTTCCTAACGGGTCCGGAAGGATATATTTCAGGTATCTATCCGAACGAGCCGTTTGTGAATTATGAAAAAGAACACAACAGGGCTGCTCACTGTGCAGGAGGACACCTACACACCAACTTTCCGGCGC
>JBCDHN010000167.1:0-6741 GCA_038749915.1 Verrucomicrobiota bacterium
ATAAAATCTCTCACCATCGCCACATTGGGACTGGCGAACATCGTCCCTCTCACCAGTTTGGCGGGCGACCTGCCCGAAATTCGAAAGGTTAAATACGAACGCCTCAATCTCAGCGAATCGCTGCGAACGGAGGATGCCATGGTTAGCTTCGAGAGGAAATATCTCCTCCATGGCGCCATAACCTCTGAGGAGTATCGCGCTCGCGAGGGCAAGTACTATACGATTTTCTGGAAATCCAAGGGGGATCGGCGGCCCGGGATGGTGGTGAGGTTGGAGTATTTGCAATCCAACACCGGGGACGAGATAAAGGTGAAGGAGGTCACGGTTGATGACGTCCGGCGCCAAAACACCACCGATATCAACGTCATCGGCGAGGAGTTTAAGGAGGACGGCAACGTGGTGGCATGGAGAGCGTCCCTTGTTCGCGACGGTGAAGTGATTTCCTCGGTCGAATCCTTTTTGTGGGAGTGATTTCGGAGAGCAATTGCTGTCGGTGAGGGCTAGTTGAACTCACCGGCGACATGTGCGATCTTCTGAGACGTAGATCTACCTGGATTACATCTATCTCAACCCCCCGTCCGTAATGCCTTCTGCGGTGAAAGATCAAACAAACACTCCAGCCATCATCGCTGGCTTGTTCGGAGATGTCGCCTGGATTCGGGTTCAGGGAAAGGGATCGTTTCAAAACAGCCCGCAACTCAGAGCGTTTGCCGATCACATGGTCAGCATGGGGCAAACTCATCTCGTGGTGGATTTGGAGGAATGTCCGGTAATGGATTCCACCTTCATGGGAACACTAACAGGGATTGCGCTGATTCTCCAGGGCCATACCGGGAGTCACCTGCAGCTCATTAATGCCAACAGCCGCAATACCGATCTCGTTAGAAGTCTTGGCCTCGATCAAATTCTTGATCTCGACATCAGCGGAGACTCTTGGACTGAAGAACGAGAACTCGTGCGACACAATGTGACGCAAGCTGTTTCCGCCACTCCAATGGATCGCGCTGAGCATAAAGAGCATGTTCTCCATGCTCACGAGGCGCTCTGTCAGGCCAATGCTGAGAACGAGAGCCGGTTCAGCGATGTTCTTGAGTATCTAAAGCAAGATGTGGCTGAGACTCGAGAGGCGAAGGCCGAAGACTCGTGATCCCTAACCTTCTGCTGTTCCTGCTGCTGTTGGTTTCGGCAGGATTGGCTGTCAGCCTCCGGCAGCAGCACAAAATGATCGCTGGGCTGAGGAAAGCGAGCGATGAGCTGCGAGGCGAGGAAGATCGCGCTTTCCAGTTCCTTCACAATCTGGGTTCGGCGGTTCAGGAAGACTACAGTGCTTCAAACATGCACCGTTGCATCGTGGAAGGAATCATCCAGGCTCTGGAAGCCAACGGGGCGGCACTCTACCTGTTGGATGAGTCCAAAAGTGAACTGGTTCCCAAATTTATCTCTAACAATTGCCCGCCTCTGGTTCTCCTCCCTGAAGACGTGATCAAGGAACGGGAAACGAAACCCAGCGCGATTAGTAACTACGTTAGGCTTCAGACGATTGATTCGGCCCATCCGATCTACAGTCGTCCGATGGAAACCCTGAAGCCGCTCCGGATCGATAACCTGGCGTTGCATCCGGATTTCGGATCGTCGGCCATCCCCGAAATTCACAACGGAGTCTCGCTGATAATTGGGCCACTGATCTATGCTGGAAAACCGATGGGGCTCCTCATGATTGCCCGCAAGTTACCGGCCGAGCCCTTTTCCGAGAACGAGACCGAGTTGTTTCGGTCGCTGGCTGAGCAAAGCGCCTATGCGCTCGGCAGCTCGGAGATTCACAAGGAAGCGCACGACAAACGGCTCTTGGACGGAGAGCTGCGGACCGCCAGTGAATTCCAGCGGATTCTCTTGCCGTCATCGGCGCCTGACGTGGCCGATTTTGACATCGCCGGGGTGAATTTTCCTGCCAAGGTCGTTAGTGGTGACTACTTTGATTACATCAAGGTGGACGAGAACCATCTTGGAATTGTGATTGCTGACGTCGCCGGCAAAGGACTACCAGCTTCGCTCATAATGGCGACCTGTCGCAGTGTCTTGCGGGCCCGGGCCTTTGATACGCTTTCGCCGGCCGAAGTGCTTCGCACGGTCAATCGCCAGATCTTCACCGACATCCGGGAGGACATGTTCGTTACCCTGGCATACCTCATCTTTGACGGGGAATCAGACAAGGTCACGATGGCGCGAGCGGGTCACAATCCCCCATTTATTTATCGAGGAGAGAGCAAAGAAGTTGAAGCGCTGGAGCCGGCCGGAATGGCGCTGGGAATTGATAGTGGGGGAGTCTTTGACCGGATCATCTCGGATTTCGAGTTCGAGTTTCGCAAAGGGGATGCTCTTCTCCTCTACACGGATGGCGTCACGGAAGCCGAGAACTCTCAGACCGAGGAATACAGTCCGGAAAGAATGACCAAAGTGCTCAAGAATTTTGCCAACCACACCTCTGAAGCGATCATCTCCCGGCTCAATGATGAGCTGCGGGCATTTGTCGGGAATGCGCCGCAAAGCGATGACATCACCTTGATTGCCGTGAAAAAGGGTTGATAGTCTCCCGCCTCACGAAAGCCAAAATTTCTTGTTAGGAATGACACAACCATGATGGAAGGAACTCACGAAACGCAGAACGATCCCGCAGACGCCGAAGCCGAACACGAATCGGCCAGCGAGGACGCGACTCCTTCAGCTGAGACGCAAGAGTCTGCGACTGACGAAAACACTTCGTCTGAAGATACGCTGGACCCGGTCGCCGAAGCTCAGAAGTGGCGGGATGTCGCTTTGCGGAGCCAGGCCGAACTGGAAAATTTCCGGAAAAGAATGTCCCGTGAGAAGCAGGACGCCATTAAATTCGGCAACGCCGGATTGCTGGAGTCGCTTCTCCCGGTGATCGACAACTTTCGGTTTGGACTGAATGCTGCCCGCCAGGAGTCTGAGGATTCGATTGTCTTTCAAGGCATGTCCATGGTGATGAAGCAGATGGACGATTTCCTGAGTGACCAAGGAGTGATCGAAGTTCCTGCGGAAGGGCAAGTCTTTAATCCGAACCTCCACGAAGCGGTGAAGCAGGAATACAGTGAGGAAACTGAGGAAGGTACGGTTACTGCTGTGATTCGTAGAGGATTCAAGCTGCATGATCGGCTTCTCCGCGCTGCTCACGTTGTCGTATCCAAAGGTCCGGAGCCTGAAGTCAGCCCAGCGGCCGGTGAGGAAACGGATCAGGCCGATGGAGAACCGACGCAAAACGTCGGATCGGCAGACTGACTTGATTTGAATTCGTAAAGCACTGCAAATGGCCACGAAAAGAGATTATTATGAAATTCTGGGTGTAAGCCGCGATGCATCAGCATCGGAGATGAAAAAAGCTTACCGCAAGTTGGCCGTGCAGCATCATCCGGACAAAAACCCGGGTGATAAGGAAGCGGAAGAGAAGTTCAAGGAGATCAGCGAGGCCTATGATGTCTTGGCCGACGAGGAAAAGCGGGCGGCCTACGATCGCTACGGCCATGCTGCCTTTTCGCAGGGTGGAGGAGGAGGCGGAGGTGGATTCCACGATCCCTTCGATATTTTTCGCGAGGTCTTCAGTGGAGGAGGCGGCGGCGGAGGCGGCAGCATTTTTGAGGAGATCTTTGGCGGCGGCGGAGGAGGTGGTCGGCAAAGAGATCCCAGCGGAAAGCAACGGGGATCGGATCTTCGCTATGATTTGCCGATTTCGCTGGAAGAGGCGGCCTTTGGAACCAGCAAAGTCATCGAGATCGAGAAATACGATACCTGCACGACCTGCACCGGAAACGGATCGACATCGGGTGGCTTCAAACACTGTGGAACGTGTGGTGGCAAAGGGCAGGTGGTCTCCTCACGCGGATTTTTTCATGTCCAGCAAACCTGTCCCAACTGTCGCGGAACCGGTCAGGTGTTGACCGATCCCTGCCGTGAATGTGCCGGCGATGGACGGACCGTGCAGAAGGCTCGCATCAAATTCAATGTCCCACCGGGAATTCGGCATGGCCAACGCCTTCGATCACCTGGAAACGGTGAGGCTGGCGTTCGAGGGGGCGCTCATGGCGACCTTCATGTTGTTATCCACGTCCGGGAGCACGAGATTTTTGAGCGGGATGGCGATGATCTTCATGTTGCACTCCCGGTTCCTTTGGACAGGGCAATCCTTGGGGGCGAAATGGAGGTTCCGACCCTTGAAGGCAAGCGTGTCATCAAAGTTCCTTCCGGAACGCAGAGCGGAAACACCATTCGCGTTGTTGGCGGGGGCATCAAGGGGCACGGTGGCGACGACAAAGGTGCCTTGTTTCTCCATGTCAACGTTGAGATTCCGATCAAGCTCAACGGGAAGCAAAAAGAGAAGCTGCTCGCCTTTACCGAAACGCTCGGGGATGGAAATAGCCCGATTCGGAAGTCTTTTCTCGACCGGGCGAAAAGCTTCTTCAAGTAAGCTGCTTTCCTGCTCATGAATCGTTTCCATGCTCCGTCGGAACATTGGGACGGAGACCTGGTGACACTTGAGGATCAAGAGGCCCATCATTGTTCCCGGGTCTTTCGCCACAAGCCTGGAGATCTGGTTGAGGCCTTTGATGGCGTCGGCACTGCAGCGGAATGTGAGATCCTGGATTCCACCAATCGGGAAGTTCGCCTGCAGATCATTGAAAAGTCGGCCGGAACACCGCTGCCCGTCGAAATCACCCTGATTCAGGCAATTCCGAAGGCTAAAACCATGGATTTGATCGTCCAGAAAGCTGCTGAAATCGGAGCATCGACCATTGTGCCGGTAATCACGGAACGGAGTGTTGTGAAATTGAATGACGAAGCGAAGAAGCAGGCAAAATGGCAAAGGACAGCTTTGGAATCCTGCAAACAGTGTGGGCGGAACTGGCTTCCGACCGTCCAGCCGCCTGCAAATCTCGCAGACATTATCTCGGATGAGCAGAGTGAGCTCAGGCTTGTTGCCGCTCTGAAAGACGATTCCAAAAAGCTTCGCGAGATCGCAACGATGCAGAAAGAACGTCCAAAAACGCTCAGTATTGTCATCGGACCGGAAGGAGACTTTTCCGTTGGCGAGCTGGCAGAACTCCACCTTGCCCAGTTCAAGGCCTTGAGTTTGGGTCCAACGGTCCTGCGATCGGAGACCGCTGCGATCTATGCGCTGAGCATTATTTCCCACGAATTTCTGGAAGGGACAGCCACTTTTCGAGCCAGACAGCAATTATAAATAGAATTATTCTTGCAATTGAGTCTAATAATTATAGTTATTTCGCAGATTTGTTAATTCTGCGAACATGAAAACATCCTGGACTCTCTCCCTCGCCCTTTTGATTGTCGTTGCGGCTCCGCTGGCTGAAGCCCGTCCCGCCGATTCCTTTCGTCGCAACTTGAACAGCAAGTCTTCAGACCGCCAGTCTGAAGTCAAGAGTCTGAAACCTTTCCAAAAGCTCCGCCAGAAGCTGGCCTCGACGTCACCCTCATCGCGTTCGCAGTCTGTCTCGCGCACTTCTGGATCAGGCTTTAGGGCAAAGTTCTCTTCGGCCAGCGATCGAAAAGTCACGGCTCAAGTCCAGGTGAATACGAGCAAGAAAGGCCCTGGTCTCTTTCAGCGTCTTGCGGAGTCCTCGAACAGTTCTAGCAGTTCACGGTCCAGCTCCTCGCGGGTGAGAATTCCCCATCTCAGTCCGCTCAAAGGCATGAAATCCGCAATTTCGGTCCGTACCACCGCCTACACCCACAGTGAGTCGGACCATTTGGTTTACGGTCGCAAGACGGCGGTAGGATCGACACTGCGGAGTTCCACGAGCTACACGTCAGCTGCTGCAGACTGGTCAAGATTTCCGATTGGAACGACGTTCAAGATTGTTGGTGAGCCGACGACTTACGTGGTGGATGATTACGGGTCCGCATTGGTCGGGACCAATACCATCGACATCTATCGCCCGACTCGAGCATCCATGAATCGCTGGGGTGTTCGCAATGTCTCGATCAAGATCATCAAAATGGGGTCCTTCGAACGGTCGAAAAACCATTTGGCCAAGGTAACGGGGTATTGGCATACCCGGGCCATGTATCGCGCTCTCAGCTAGATTAGGCTTCAGCCCGGGCTTTTACTGGCGAAGCGGGAACCGGTAGAAAGCTCGTATTGGGTTCTGCGATAACTCGGGAGATCTTGTATCCTCCGCAACCCAAAATGCCGAAGCTTAACCGATCGCCTTGCGAAAGTTCTGGATTCCGCCGGCCACCGCGGCGGCAAGCTGGTTTCGGTAGGTGGCGGTGGCGACCAGCCGGGACTCCTTTGAGTTGGTTAGGAATCCCCCTTCAAAGAGAATTGCGGGTCGATTGATCCCGCGGAGAACGTTGTAACGGGCTCGTTTGATTCCGCGATCCACCGCTTCAATTTTGGTCATCACCATGGCATGAACCGCGGTTGCCAGCGCAATGTTCTGAGCATCGGACTGATTGCCCGAGAATTTGGAGGCGGAAACCGTTCCATCATTGGTCGAGCCTGTACCTTGGGGCGCCAGCGCGTAGGTTTCGATGCCGGAGGCGGTTCCATTGGTTCCCGAATTGAAATGGACGCTTACAAAAATCGACTTGTCGATTTTGTTGGCGATTCGGACCCGCTCGGGGAGACTGAGAAACACGTCCGTGTCGCGGGTCATGTGAACCGCCAACCCCAGCTTTTTCACCTCGTCCCGCAATCGCCGGGCC
>JBCDHN010000168.1:0-6739 GCA_038749915.1 Verrucomicrobiota bacterium
AACCCGGGTCGGATACTTGCCGGTCATCAGAGCGTAGCGAGTTGGCGAACACACGGGATTGGCAGCGTAGCCGTCGGTGAAGCGCATGCCGGATTCAGCGAGCCCATCATTATTCGGGGTGTCGTCAAAGCAATCCGGATTGTTCGCGCCGATGTCCATGAACCCGAGATCATCAACGAGGAAGACGACAAAATTGGGGGTCTCATCCGCAGCGCCATTTTCAGGGGCAAGGAAGAGGGCAGTCGCGGCAAATCCGCAGAAAATTCTCGAAAGGTGGGGTTTCATCATCGGAAGGGGTTTCGGCTATTTGGTTCGGAAGAGTTTACTCGCGGCGACCTCATGGATCATCGCGCGGGTTGGATACCGATCCTTCGCAAGACGCTCAATTATTTCCAATACCACAGTCTCATCAGAGAATTCAATCGTCCGTCCCAGACCATAAGCGAGAATGGACTCCACCATCTCCTGAGCCAAATCTGACTCGTGAGAGAGCAGGACCGATTTCAATCCCTCCAGATCATCAAACGTCGCCCCATCCGGGAGCGTGCCTCCCGGATCGATCGAAACCTCTTTGCGCCCGACTTTCTCAGTTGCTCTCCACTTTCCAATCGGATCAAAATTCTCCAAGCCGAAACCAATCACATCCATCTTTTTGTGACATGATGCACAGACCGCCTGCTTCTGGTGAAGCTCGACCAGCTCCCGATTCGTCAATGGCTTCTGGTTGTTGGCTCCCAATTCGGGAACGTTTGGAGGTGGCGGAGCAGGTTTATCGTGGAGCAACTTCTCCATCACAAGGGCACCGCGAATCACGGGCGACGAACGCTCGCCATTCGAGCCGAGGGTGAGAAAGGCGGTTTGCCCTAACAAACCTCCCCGCGGGTTTCCTGGCGGCAGACTGACCCGCTGGAACGCATCCGACTCTGCCCCGGGAATATCATAGTGTTCACCCAGCAACGCATTGATCACGACAAAATCCGAGTCGATCAAATTGGAGATCGGGAGATCCTCTTTCACCAATTCTCCAAAGAAGGCAGCAACCTCCTGATAGGCGGAAAGTCGAACTCCCGCGTTAAACCGATAGTAATCCTCCTCGTCCACGGTGATGGCATTGAAGCGCGGCAACTCTGCCCATTGACTGGAGAACCCATCGACGAAAGCGGACGATCTCGGATCGTCAAGCATCCGATCGACCTGAACCTTGAGAACGTTTGGCTGGAAGAGTGTCTCGTCCTCCGCACATTGATAAAGCTCCGCGTCGGGCGGACTACTCCACAGGAAGTAAGCCAACCGCACCGCAAATTCCCGTTCATCAAGTTCCCGCTTCTTGCCCTGCTCCTCGCTTGCTTCCTGAAGAAAGAGAAATCCGGGCGACGACAAAATAATCCCAATGACCTCACCCATGGCATCTTCGTACTTCATCCCACTGGACCGGTTGTCTTCGAACATCGTGACAAGCTGATCCACATATGCGGGATTCGGATCCTTCCGGCGGAAGGCCTCGAAGGCGAATTGCTGGATGAGTTCGCGAGCGCTGGCATCCTGCAACATCGCAGATCGCTTTCCTCTTACATAACCTTCCGGATAAATCAGGTGCCCAAAGAAACTGAGCGGATAATCGTAAAACGGACCTTCCATCTCCAACCGATCGATCCAAATTGAAGCCCACGGCCCGTCCGGATCCAACCGTCGCAGATAACTTTCCAGAACCCGAATATCGGCACGGTTTTCCTCGATGTGAAAGCTCAGCGCCCGGGAGGCGATACTTGCTTCAATCGACATTCCGACCATCTCCGGTTCCTCCGCCGTTCCCCTCACTTTGATCACGCCAACAGGCCCGTTACTATCTGAAACGCGCAGAAATTTGCGAATCTCTGGAGGATCATCCACGATCCCAGCCCTGACTCTCACCTCATAACGCGCCCGTGGATCGATCCCCCGATTCATCCCAAACCGCTTCGTCTCATTGTTCACCCCAGCCAGGTAGATTCCGCTGTCGACCAGGGGATATTCCAGATACTGCCGAGGTTTCCCCGCCCGATTCTTGAATTGGCTGAACACAATCTGTGCTTCACCTTCATCCTTGAATCCCATTTCCTGCCAAGTCGCCCCGGCCAACTTCATCTCCATTTTCTTGTCGAGATCCGCAAGGGTGGTTCTCAACCTCTCCGTTACCCGTTCTTCCGGCTCACGATCGTTCGTGGTAACTCCCTGATGAGGCTTGCCCGACCATTGAAAACCATTCGAGGCGATGACCTTTCCGAGCTCCAGATACTTTTCAAAATGCGACGAGGTGAAAAATTGATCGGCACCCACCGTGTCGAAATCTTCGAATTCTCCATCCTCCGGAATCATATCGAGAGGCACCCGAAACCCAAACAACTCTCGAACCGTGTTGGCATACTCGCGCCGATTCAAACGGCGCATCTTGATCTCGCCACCGTGATCCGTGAGACGCATCCGGGCCGTGAGCAGCGAACCGGTCAGCGTGTCGAGGATGCTGGGCAACTCCGCGTCACTCGGCTGAGGCTCATCCTCCGGCGGCATGTCACCCCCGTTCAAAACGTCCAACACATCCTGCCAACGTTGCGCGGTATCGTTGTTCGTAATTTCCCAGGACACTTCGTCAAACCGGACCTGCCCACGCTGCTTGTCCGGGCCATGGCACTTCACGCAATACTCGCTCAAAAACGGTTCCAGCTCTCCTTTCGGCATCCGGGTGCTCTGCGGCATCTCAGCCTGGATCGCCATCGGCAGGCAAACCAGAGCAACGCTCCAACCAACAATTGTCAATTTCGTTATCACGTGGATTTGAGAATAAATGGGGTTACTTGCGGTCCTGTTCCTCCCGTTCAACCGACTCGGTCACGGCTTGATCAAACTCCTGCTGAAAAACGCTGTCGGCATCGACCTCTGAAGCCCCAGACCTCAGGTAAGGTCGCTGGCGAGGCGCAAACTCGCCTCCCTCCCATCGCAAATTCGCAAACGTCGGAACTTTCCCCTTCCACTTTTCTTCGACCTGTCCCGGACGTTGTTTCTGTCCGGATGTCAGGATCAAACTGGTGACAAAGTCATACGTTGTCAGAGCCTCTCCGTCTTCGGAAACAAACTCCTCCATCGAAAGTTTCACCGGTTGAACGCCAGCCTTTTCCAACCTCTCCATTGCGACGTAGCTGGTCGGTTTCCGTCCGGTATAGCCTCTCCACCGATCCGTATCGAGAACCACGGCCAGCGTATCGCCAGGCTCACTCGTCGTCACTTCAAAAGCCAGCGAAGCTCCTTTCGGCCCCAAAAAACCAGGGTCATTCACCTTGTGGGTTTCAAAGTTCCAATGCTCTCGATGAACGGCTGCGACCAGGGACCAATCCTGCCACCCGTTGGCAAAGTCATCGATCAACCGCTGACGTTTCACCGTTGGCTTCACCCCGGCCTCCTTCAATTGCTGCGGATAGGCCCAGCGGTATTCGCTCGTCACCGTCAATAGTGAGTTCGTGTTGTAACCGGGCGGCATCGCAATCGGCTCATTCGTCTCATAGGTCACATTGGCAAAAGCGAAGAGCGGCTCGCCAATTTCCATGACATGACAGGCTGCCGTAAAGGTTTCTCCATCTTGAACCACTTCGGCCGAACGCCAGAACCTCGCCCGAGGATCGCGATCGTAGCCATAGTAAATCGCAACCTCCTCCAGTTGATGGGAACTTGAAAGGTCCGGCTTCACCGTAAAACGAGGAATCCCGGTTTCAGTCTTCAACTCCAGTTCCACGGATGCCGTCTTCGGAAACTCGAACGAGTTCTTCAAGTGGGTGTCGAACCATCGGATCCGAGCTAAGGCGTTATCCTGGGTGAAGCGATGATTCATGTGCGGCGTGAACGATGTCCGGCTTTGTTCAACTTTTGGAAGGGACCGAAACCCCTGAAAAACAAATTCCATCGGCGAATTGAAATCATTCGTGGCGCCCAAGAACATGACCGGACAGCGAATCAACGTCCAGTAATTCCGGCAATCCAGGGTCTTCATGTAGAGATCGCGCTCGGGACCGGCAACCATCCGGCGAGCTGAGTTGGGAATTCCGGCAATGTCTTCGTAGAGATAGCCGCTACCGCCGACCGATGGAGACGCCGCTTTGATCCGTGGATCGATCGCCGTCAAGACCGTAAGCCTACCTCCCATACTGTGCCCTTGAAGCCCAATCCTGTCGCCATCGCATTCCGGCTGTTCCTCAAGAAAGGTAATGGCTCGTCGCGCGGCCGCGGAATAGAGAAGCCAGGCACTGTTCCACGGATGCGCTTCGCCATGAATCGTCCCCTCTCCAGGCTCAACACCGTTGTGATGTTTCGGTTCCAGAAACCCGGCGGGAATGCCCTGCCATTCCGTGTTTGGATCGTTTGACTGATCGATCACCTTCTCGCCCCAGTTGACCGCAATCGCCGCATAGCCGCGCGCGGCGTAGTATTGAACCATCGCCTTCCTTGCAAACTGACCACCGCCGTGAACCTGAATGATACCCGGTAACTTTTCGGCTCCTTCCGGAAAACCGTAAAACGCAGCAACCCTCGTCTTCTTCCCGGCAAAGGTTCCCACCACATAACGAACGTAACGCGTCACGATTCCGTTTCCGAGTTCCTCGCGAATCACCTCGGCTTCCAGGGGCTCGGCGTGAGGATCAAAGTCTGCCCAGGTTGCCTCAACCGTTTGGGGAACGGATTGTCCCCAGGCTTGAGAGAACGTCATGACAACAAGAACAGCCGGGCCGACCAATCGATGAAGAGGGTTGATCATAACCAAGGGTTCAGGGACGGGATTGCAGATAGATTTCGCGGATTTCCTCGGGGCTGAGAGCCGATCTCCAAATCGCCAATTCATCAATCCTACCGACAAAGTTGCGAATATCCGTGCTGGATTTCCGAGGTCGAAAAGGCAGCCCCCAGTTCCCGATCTCGGCATCACCAATGGAGAGGGGCTGGTCAAAAACGATTTTCTCCCGGGAGACTTCGCGGCCATTCAAAAAGTGACACACTTCGCCAGCGTCCCTATCGTACGTGGTGCAGACCAAATTCCAGGTTCCAATGCGGCGAGGACTGAACAAGACGGGTGATCCGTAGCCACTTGCCAGCAGGCTATCGTTGCGAGACGGCAGACGAATACCAAGGCGCAGCATGCCTTCCGAAGAGAGCTGCCAATGAACGCGCCCGACCTCATAGCTATCGGTCAAGAGCAGGGACTGCAATCGCCCGGTCAAGGCATCCACCCGAATCCAGGAAGATAAGGTTAACGCATCAAACTCACCTGGAACCTTGATTCTGACACGATCTCCGGGACGCTTGAACTCGAGAGCTTCTTTCATTCCCCAACGTCCCTTCGACGACTCACTGCCAACAATCACTCCATGATAGCCGGATCGACCGCGATCGAGCAACTGGGAGTGGGCGTCTTCGAAATCATAAAAAGCAACCATCCTTGAATCCTTCTTGGCCGCCTCACTCCATTTCTTCCAGTTCTCGAACTTTCGTTGCAGCGCACTTCGATTTCGATTCCTGATATCTTCAAACGAGGCAAACGCTGACTCCTCCGGCTCGATTTCAGCGGTTTCTCCGGCTGAGTCCCACGCCAAACCCGAACCACCCAGCAGGCGTTGCAACTGATCCTGAGCCCGCTTCCCATCCGGCGGATAAAGCTCAACCTCGCCATCAAAAACCAACACCTTGGCTTCCCCTTTTTCTCCAATCTCAACTCCAAATTCGGTTCCCAAATCAACTAACTCGAATTGAGGAGACAGTACCGTAAACCCTCGAGCCTGCGGCGGAATAAACGCTCTCAGCTTTCCACTTCGGCAAATTGTGCTGTTCGCAGAAATCAGTTCGAGTTCCGCCGGGCCTTCAACAATCAGACGGGCGCCACTGTAAAACTCAATCTGCGCGAGACCATCGCTCAGTTTGAGGGTTCCCGGCGAAATGACCGCCCCAGCTTCCACCTCCAAACCCTCCTCCCAAACGGCATCGACGGATCGTTGCAAATAGGCGACGCCGTCATCCTGGATTTCGGGAAGACCTTTTTCCAAATCGCTTCCATCAAGAAACGATCCCAGCCCTAACCCTATACTAAAAACCAGCGCAGCTGCAGCCGCCCAATACCACGAGAGCGGGCCAACAGACCATTTCGTCTCTTTCGACGGCGGCGGCTCTTTCCAGGCATCCTGAATTTCGATGATCCCTTCCGCTCCCTGCTGCAAATGGGCGTCGAGGGCAAGATACCGGCGTAGATCCGCTCGCAACTCGGCCGATTTCTCCAAAGCCTGCTCGAACCGCGCCAACTCGGTCAGCGTCATGGTCTCATTGCAATATTCTTCAATCCACTGCCGATGCTGATTCTCCCTCATACCGGTTTCTCCTCCAGCGTTTCCTGGATACAATTCAGCAGCACTCCCCGAATCCGGTTCAGCCGCATGTAAAAGGTGCCTTCCTTGACTCCGAGACGCTCCGCCTCATCGCGCGCACTGGCGCCCTGGGTGTAGGCGAGCGTGACCCAACGGCGTTGCTTCTCCGGCAACTTGGCCAGACAACCTTCCAGTGCTTGGTATTCCTGGGACCGCTGTTCCGACTCATCCAGCGCCTCTTCCGCCATCAGCTCCATCAGCTCCGTGTTGAAGGCGACCCGTTCCCGAGCCATTTTTCGGCGAAACGAAAGCGTCTTGAAACGCGCGATTACGCAAACCCATTTGAGGAAGGAAGTGCCCGGCAC
>JBCDHN010000169.1:0-6696 GCA_038749915.1 Verrucomicrobiota bacterium
AATCAGGAATGGTGATCGCGTCCTCGGCAAGCTCTGTGTAGACACGAAGGCGTGGCGCCAGCAGCAGATAATTGAAAAACGTTCAATCACGCGCTCAGGGTTACCTGTGAATGCAAAGGTTGGAGCTCTTCCCGTTTAGTAAGGAGGCTTCGGAATCTTGTTTTTCTCGAACTTCTGATCGGGATGAACCAGGAATCCGGGGCGATTGCTGATCAATTCGAATTCGGTGAGGAGAAACTCGGGAAGCACCTGATTGCTGTTGGGGTCATAAACGCGTTTGCCGGTATAGCGTCCCCGAATCCGGTATTCGTAATTGTGGTCGTAGCCGAACGCTTTTCCTCCCGGATTCACTTCGGGAAGGCGATCCGGGGTGTGTTTTACCGACTCATTCATCATCACCAACTTGGCCTCGTGCCAGGGTTGTCCCGGCTCCCGGAGAAATCCCCAAAACCGCGTTCCTTCAAGCCAGTATCGACGGCCATAGTAGTAATCGCCCCGGGTTTCCCCAGCAATTTGCGTGTTCCGAGCAAGAATGGCCGGATGTTTCGCGCTGAGTCGGCCGGAACGATTGTTGTTGGTCGAGCTGACTGGGGTCGAACATCCGGACAACAAACAGGCGAGCAAAACGGCGATCCAAAATTGGGCTGAGGAGGGCTTCATTTCTTGTTGAGTGAGGAAAATCGAGGAAGTGATAGCGAATTTTAGGGTGGTTGTCAGCTTCGAACTGCGTCGCGAACCCGAGTTTGCATTTCCGGGTTTTCCTTGAGTTCGCAGATGAGTTGCTCGATGCCTCGAAGCGTTTCCGAGCTGATGTGATGCTCCATGCCTTCCAAATCCTGGTAGGCGATTTCGGGGTCGATTCCGAGGAGATCGAGAAATTCCTGAAGGAGGTTGTGACGCTTCACGATGCGCTGCGCCACGCGTTCTCCTTCTTCGGTCAGGGTCATGCCCCGATACTTTTCGTAATTGATCAGGCCTTTTTCATCGAGTCGGCGCACCATGTTCGAGACGCTGGGTTGGGCAATGCCCAGTCCGTCGGCGATATCCGCAACCCGCGCATACCCTTTTCCGTCGATTAGCTGGAGGATTTGCTCCAGGTAATCTTCAACGGCAACGGATTCGGATTTTGAGACTGGCATGCCGGAAAAGGTTCCCGATTGAATGCTGAAGTTCTGGTGTTGTCAAAACAGGGAACGTGCTATTTTGACGAAGTAAGATTTAAAATAACCATGAAAACTCGATCGTTATTGAAGTTTGGGATTACGTTGGGGCTGTTAGGAGGCCTCATGGTTGAAAGCTGGGCCGAGGATCGGCGATTTTTCGGAGGGCGACGCCAAAAAGAGGAGGCGCCGATTTCTGCATTTACCGGGCTGGAGAAGATGAAGGCGACGTTTGGAGTTGAGGTTAGCGAGACCATTGTGGAAATGCGAGGGCTGCAGGGGCAGTCTCAGCCCGTGGTGTGGGAATTGGTGGTGTTTGATCGCCAGAGTCCGTTGTTCGTTCGACAGTTTACCCTCACCGAGAAACAAAGCCTCGAACAGGAAGCGAAGCCGAAATATCCCAGCCAGGTTCCGACCGGGTTCATCGACAAGCAGAAGCTGTTGATCGATTCGACGGCCAGCTTCAGAATTCTGGAGTTGGAAGCAAAACGGGCGGGCATTTCCTTCAATCACGTGGATTACCTGCTCAGCTGTCAGGAATTTACCCAGGATCCGCTCTGGCGGCTCACCGCCATTGATGCGGACGGATATATGGTCGGGCGAGTCGATCTATCCGGATCGACCGGAACGGTTTTGCGAACGATTTGGTATTCGTGGACTCGCGGGAGTCGCGGATATCCACTGGTTGTCGACTCGGCCGCGCCGGAAGACTACACTGCTCCTCCCGCGCTCCCATTTCCGGTCACGCCAAATCCTCAAGTGACCTTGGAGCCGGTGAATCCGCCAACGGCCTTGGTTCCGCCAGGACCGGGAGTCGCTCCCGGAGTTCCGATGACGCCGGCCACCCCGATTGGTCCGCCAATTGTGGAAGTCTCTCCGGTGGAGGCCGTCCCGCCTCCAAATCCTGGCACTCAGCCTGGCGCGGTCGTTCCTTCCAACCCGTCACCTGGGTCGACTCCGGGAGCGGTTGTTAGTCCGGCCACTCCCTATCCGCCGGTCGTTCCGCAGGCACCTCAGGTGCCGGTTCAGCCAGAGGGTGATCCCGTTCGTGTGGAACCGCTCCAGGTGGAACCCGTTCCCGTCGTGGAGGTCGAACCTGCTGAGCCTGTTTCTCCGCAGTAGTCCATGCCGCTGGGGAGTGACGCAGCAATGCCACGTCGTCGTATTGACGCGTGGCAGCTGACCCGATTATGGCTCGTCGGAGCGTTGTTGGGCGGTGGACTTCTCGCCTGGAACACGATTACGGAGCATCGTGGTCATAACGAGGCATGGATTGAGGAAGATCGAGAGCTCCTGAACCGCTATGCCACCCAGCTGTTGGAGGTTCATGGCAGGTTCGAGCGTCACGCCGAGGCTGGAAATCCGATTCGGTTTTTAACGGGCTACTTCACGGCCAGAGAAATTGAGGATGATTTGCGGATGGTGTATCGGGCGGCGGCGAAAGCGGAATGGCTGGATGGAAACGGTTGGGCGGACTACATGCTGGCAATGCATTACTTTGGGGATGAGGAGGTCCCTGAGACATCGTTGAAATTGTCTGAAACGTCGTTGCCGTATTTCAGGGTGGTTCGCAAAGCGGTGGAAGGAGAGGCGCTGAACGAAGATGAGCGCAGGTGGGCTCAGGAATTTGATCACGAATTGGAATCCGAATGGTTTGGAGACTATCTGGCCCAGCTGATTGGGCTTCCTCGGAATAACGAGGTAAGCAAATCGATTCCCAAATGGTATTTAAGGCATCTTTCGGTTGGGACGAGCTACTATGCCGTCTGGCTGTTGACGCTTCTGTTTGCTCCGGCGGCGTTGATCGGGCTTTTGCGCGGTCCGGCTCCGCAGAGTTGGCGCGTGACTCAGACCTGGCTTCCGGCGCTCGGGTTGGCGCTGACGTTTTGGGCTTTGCTCGCCGCCAATGGGCTGGCAACGGTCGCCGCCGTGATTGTTGATACGTGGTTTTCGAAGGCTTGGGAGGGCCCAAGCTATCACCTGTCCAGCAACCTCTTCTATTTGCTGATTCAAGCAGGACCAGTCATCTTCATTTCCTGGTTTTTGCTTCCGACTGGACGCAGTTTTCGCCGGGTTTTCGGGTTGGGCTTCTCCCACCTGTGGAATGCGAAAAATTTGGCGATCGTGCTCGGGTTCTACGGGATCTACGGCTTTCTGAGCTTTGGATTTTACGAGTTTGAAAAGTGGTTGGGCACGAGCGACACCCGCGATTTTCTGGATCCCGGCCTGATTGATTCCGGGCAATTGGGATTGATCTCTCAAATCGTGTTGGCTGCGGTTATCGCCCCATTGTTTGAGGAGCTGCTATTTCGCGGGTTTCTTTACACCTCACTGCGGAGCCGAACCAACGCCTGGGTTGCGGCCCTGATTTCCAGCCTTCTTTTCGCCGGGATGCACTTCTACTCCTGGCCTGCGCTCATTTCGATCGCGGTTTTTGGCATGGTGATGTGCTGTTTCTATCAGCGAACAGGCTCTCTCTGGCCCGGAATTCTTTTCCACGCCCTCATGAACCTGCACATCACCCTAAACAGCTGGTTTCTCTATTCCGAGGACTTCAGCTGGCTGGGCTATTTGGGTTAGCAGAAAGGTCCGGCTCGCGCCTGGAAGCTAATCGCGCTTCCAGTTTGGCTTTGCGTAATTGAACGGCCATCTCATCAGGTTTCTTGAACGCCCGGCTCATCAGGATGACGAGCAGGAAAGTTAGGAGGCCAATTCCCACGGCGACCCAGGGGCGATGGGCAAACCAGGAAAGGGAGATCATCAACAGCGTTAGAATACCGGCAAAAAGAAGGCAGACCATCGCCAGGCCAAAGCGGACCACCCGTTGAAAGACAGGCACAACGCCAACGAGGACGGTCATCGGGCTGAAAATCATCATCAGCCCGGCAAAGGCGAGAACGAAGCCCAGGATTCGCAGCAAAATGGTGATCGCTTTGACCGTGCTTCGCTCATAGCTCAACAATTGGGCCTGGGTATGAACGCCGGTGCGAATGGGAGCGTGAACCTTGCCGTCGCGAGAGACGAACGTGTCAAATGTGCTCCCAAATTGACGGGCAATGAGGCTGATTTGCTGGGGATCGAGGGCGCGATAGGAAATGCGAAGGTCCCCAACCATTGGCTCCGCTACATTTTCACCCAGATAGAGGTCGCCTCCATTGTGAATGACGGATTCAGGAATGGTCGGGACCGCGTTGGTCGCGTCCACCGGAACATAGTCGTCCAGTTTGAGCAGGAGCGAGGCAGGCAGTTGGAACGCGCCCAGCGATATGTCTTCGGCCAGCCAGGTGGTCGTGATGTATTTCATTGGCGGATTCTGATGATCCTCCGGTTGGAGAAACTCCTCGCTTGGAAATCGTTGTCGAGCCCAAACCAGCTCATAGGTGGGCAGGACTCCCTGTTCGATTTCGCGTTTTGAGGGACGGTTTTCCTTCCACTGAAACATTTCCACCGTTCGAACCATGCGCAGGGCAGTTCGCTGGATGCCAAACTGGCGGTCTCGCAAGGTATCCGAAGTGCCGGCCCGCCAGGTCAAATAGACGGCGTTGCCCTCGTTTTCCGGATTCACGCGATGGGGAGAGACCGGGACGGTGTAGGATTCGAGCTCTTTGATCGAGCGATAATCGGCCACGGCGCGGCCTTCATTGAGCCAGAGAAGGGCGAGAGCTGCCAATACCAAAACGACGCCCAAGAGAATGCCCCCCAAGGCGTTTCTGACTTTGCCGAGTGCTCGATCTTTCACGCTTCGATCGACCTAAGCTGAATTGCGGTAATTCTCAAGCCTAAAGCTGATCACGGCGATTTTGGTCCTTATGATGAAATTAAATTACGTAAAACTATAATATTTAGAGTTAATGATTGACCGGATGATCAAAATAAAATTTATTAGGCTTTCTGAAATTGATTGATGATGCCGAGCCTGCGATTTGCCTCAAAACTGCGAGATAGATTCGCAAATCCACTCCGGCGAAACACTGAAACTTGAAACACCATGGGTTTAGCCGCGACTTTCGCACCACCTAGCTTTTTCGCCCAAGCCCTGTTCCGTCCGCGGGAAGAAAATCCGCGGACGGAGCACGGGGGTGGAAAAGGTGGTCATCCAAGGCTTCCTTCCTGGACGGTGACGAGCCACTATCACACATCAGTCCTTTTGGACGAGACCATCAAGTTTCTGCAGCCGGATGACGGCAAGCGGATCGTCGACGGGACGCTAGGTGGCGGTGGTCATGCCTTTGAGATGTTGGAGCACGGAGCCCAGGTCATCGGATTCGACCGCGATCCGGAGGCGTTGGAAGAGGCGCGTTCGAAGTGTTGGTCATTTGAAGGCCACTTTGTTGCGTTGCGGGGTAACTTTGCCGATTTTGGAGACACGCTCGATGATGTCGGCATTTCGAAAGTGGATGGAGTGCTGCTCGATCTGGGGATTTCGTCCCATCAGATTGATGAGCCCAATCGCGGCTTCTCGTTTCAAAGCGATGGTCCGCTCGATATGCGGATGGATCCGGATTGGCCGCGATCGGCTGCGGACATCATCAACGAAGAGAGTGAGCAGGAGTTGAAGCGAATTTTTCGGGACTATGGCGAGGAGCGAGCTGCCGCCAGAATTGCTCACGCGATCGTGAAACGCCGGGCTTCTGCTCCCATTTTGCGGACCAGCGATCTGGTCGAGGTGATTGAAAAAGTTCGGCCACGCAGCGGACGGCAGCATCCGGCGACCAAGGTTTTTCAGGCACTGCGAATCGAGGTAAATGGTGAATTGGACAATCTGCAACGCGGGCTGGATTCCGCCACGCAATGGCTCAGGCCGGGAGGCCGACTGGCCGTGATCACGTTCCATTCCCTCGAGGACCGGATTGTGAAGCAGTATTTCAAGCGCCGCAGCCGCAAGGAAATTGATCGACCCGAATGGCCTGCGCCGAAGCCAAATCCGGATCTTGCCTACAGCATTGTGACCAAGAAGCCGATTGTGGCGACTTCGGAAGAGATTGAGCGCAATCCCCGGGCTCGAAGCGCAAAGCTCCGCGTTGCAGAGCGCCAGGAGGTTGGGGCATGACCGATTTGGAGGAAGGTGATGTCCTTCTTGAGTTTCAGGACGGATCAGGCCCGCCGGAGCCGCAGCGCCTACTCGGGTCTTCGGCGAAGCTGCTGTTCTGGGTCATGTTGGTTGCCGTGGTCGGAATGCTCGCCACCAGTTACGTTTACCTGCGCAATCTTCATGTGCAGAAGGGAAACGAGATTCGTGATTGGGAGGCAAAAATCAGTCAGTTGAACGCTGAGATTGAGCTCTATGAAGTACGGATCGCCCGGTTGATGACCCGGGAAAGTCTGAAGGCGAATTTGGATCCCAAATCGGGCTTGGTGCCCATCAATCCTGCAACGGTCCTGATCATTGGCGGTGAGGAATGAGGAGTTCGAGAGAGAACGAAGAACTTGGGATCAAAGGAAGGACGGAGCACGCCTCGGCGGCATGCCGGGAGACTCCACGAACCCAGAATCGGCGAATGAGATGGATGTCCGGAATCGTCATCGCCCTGATTGG
>JBCDHN010000170.1:0-6695 GCA_038749915.1 Verrucomicrobiota bacterium
GCTGCGAGCTCCCTCATCCAGGTCCTCTGCTCCTGCCGCGGCCGACCACACCGCAATTTCCAGTTCGGGATTCTCCGTGTCCTTGAGTGCATGAAGCGCATTGATCAGCAGATTGACCACCACCTGTTCATATTTGGCGGCATCAAGCCGAACATCCGGGATGTCAGGTTGGTAGCGGGTTTTGACGCAGGCTCCGGCACGCAGCAATTCGTGGCGAACGAGAAGGAGAGCCTGGTCGAGGATCGGGCGAACGTCCTGTCGGGCCAGGTTGAGTTTGCGTGAGGAGGAAAAATCGACCAGTCCACGGATAATTTTGTCGGCCCGATGAATGGCTTCCCGCATCTCTTTGATAATTTCGGGGAGATTCGGATCGTCGGGCTTTACGCCTCCGTCCAGGTATTCGACCCCCATCAGCAACAGCGCCAGGGGGTTCTTCACCTCGTGAGCGACCCCCGCCGCCAATCGGCCGATGGACTCCATCTTTTCGGCCTGGATCAGCTGCAACTGGGTGGATTCCAGCTCCGCATTTTTTTGGTCAAGGTTCTCGTTCAGCTTGCGCCGTTCCGAGACATCCTCACTCATCCCCAAAAGGAGGTTTTTACCCAGGACCGGGTCTTCGACCTGAACTTTTACGGTGTGAAGCCAGATGGTATCTCCCGTGCCCGTCTGAACTTCCTCTTCCGGGATATCGACGGTTGCCCCGGTCAGGACGACATGCTCGTCCATCGCGCGAAACCCGTCAGCCTCGGAGCGTGGAAAGAGATCGTAGTCCGTGGCTCCGAGAGCACTTTCGCGGGGAATACCGGTCACTTCCTCCTGCATCTTGTTCCAGAGAACGAAGCGATAGTCTTCGGTGGCGTTCTTGCAGAAAATCGCGATCGGCAGACTGTCGATAACCGCGTCGAGCATGGAGGACCGACGCGATTGACCACTTGGCTCAAGTGATGGATCAGGGGAATCCATTAAGCCTGCCAGTATGACGGGCGGGCATGGCAGGGTCAATCATCGAGTTGGGCGATTCAGGATCAACAGGTCAATGGCTCCCGATCGCGATGAGACTTTCGTTGGTGCGAATGAACATCTTCCCGTTGGCGACTGCCGGGGTTGCGTTCACTCCAGAATCGAGCTGGTTTCGAGCAATCACGTCGTAGTCTTCGCTGGCCTTGATGACGACCATTTCATTGCGGTCTCGGCTCCCGCAGTAGATTTTGTCGTCGACCAGGATCGGGTTGCTGAAAAAGCGGCCACCGATTCTGGTCGGTCCATGCACGATGTCTCCGGTGTCAGCCTTCACGACCTGGAGCAGGCCATCATCTTTCAGGAAGAAGAGCAGCCCATCGCGGTAGAGAGGAGTGGGAACATAGGGGAGCCCCTTGTTGTGATCCCAACGCCAAGCGACTTTGGCCTGCCCATTCTTCGTTTCGGATCCCGGAACTACCGCGACATGGTCTTTCGCACCGTTTCCAGAGCCCCAGGTAGCGAAAATCACGCCCTTGGCTATCACTGGAGAACCTACCGTCCTCGCTTTAAAGCCATGGTCGTAGCGCCAAAGCTCGTCACCGTTTTCCGGATCGAGACTCAGCATTCCAAAAGGTTGGCTTGTGATGATGATCTCCTCTTTCCCTTTGCTGTTGAGGTAGAGGACCGGAGTACTGTAAGTGGACTTCAGCTGCCGATCGTCCCAATCAATCAGCTTTCTCCAAATCTCAGAGCCATCTGCCGGATTGAGAAGCGCGAATTCTGACTGGGTGTTGTTCAGATCATCCCAGAATACAAAAACTCCTCCCTTGACGAGAATCGGGGACGTGGCGCTGCCATGATCGCCAGCAAAGGTTCCCAGCGATTTTTGCCAGGCGGGTTTTCCGTCGTGCGTCAGGGCGATGGCTTCCGCCTGTTCGTCCGATGTCCAAAAGACGTAAAGATGATCCTGATCCAGGCACGGAGTCGATGAGGCGAACTCATTGTCGCGATGCTTGTTGTGAGGAACAAAATCAGACTCCCAACTCCAGTTCTTGGAACCGTCCTCGGTATTGTAGCTGATGATTTGCCGTTGCGTTCCGCCAGTGACGACGGTGAGGAAAAGTTGCTCTCCCCAAATGACCGGGGAAGAATGACCGACCCCGGGCAGGGCGACCAACCATTCGTAATCCACCGTCGTGAATTTGGCCGGGATGGTGGCGGTTTTGCTGATACCACTTCCTCCCGGACCTCGGAAACGGCTCCATTCCTGAGCTGAAATCGTTGCACCAGAAATCCCTATAAAGATCGCAGCTAAAAGAGGAAGGGGGTTTCTCATAAGAGTCCTATGTCCCAAAACACGGGAGCCGTCCAATTGAGATTCAAGGTGACCAAAGTCCCGAATCTTCTCGAAGGCTGAGTTGATTGCGTAAAGTCGACTTCTAATATTTCTTAAATAATGATATGGATAACCTTTAAAAAATGGATATTATAGAAGTTATCTATATAATTGTTTTTGTCAGCTTCAGGATCTCTTCGTCTACCCATGAATTCTTCCCAATCCCAGTCTGCCAAGATCATTCCATTTCCCAATCGTCAAGCCGCCGCACCTTTCCAGTCTCACTCTGCCAAATCCAATTCCTTTATGAAGACCGCCAACTCGATCCATCGTTTCCTGCCCGACGCTTATGGAATTAGTATTCTTGAAGAAGCTCGCGTTGCGGCGTTTACGGCTGAGGTCGACTTCAAGGTGGAACTCCGGCAGGATCAACCGAGACAATCACTCCTTTGCGGGCTGGTGAATCCCGATTTCAGCAAGGGAATTGCCATTGCCATTGATCCGGGCTCTGGAGCAATCATTGATGCCTTGAATGGGATGGGACCCCTGGGATATTTGACGGCAACACCAATTTTGCCATCGCGCCCCCTTCGTTGCGAACTCCGCATTCAGAAATTCGGCAAAAATCACATCTGCACCGTCTTTGTCGAAGGCGAGTCGATCATGTATCCGGCCTTCCTTTCGGGCACGGACCTCGTTTTCAATGCGGTGGTTGGGAGTGATGTTCCTTCCGGAGCGACCGCCAGCTATCGGGAGCCGGTGTTGAACGTTGGGAGCCTGGCCAAGGTGGCCTGAAGCTTCAAAGTTGTTCTCATTGCCAAGTTGGGCTTTACTGCCGGCGCCCGACGATCATGCATGAGCCAGTTACCCCTGAACCCTCGCTGAATTTTGGTTCAGCCTGGGATTACGAGCCCGCCCCGGAAACGACTCCGGTTCCGCTTCGATCGACTTACGATCTCTGGATCAACGGCGAATTTGTTCCGGCAAAAACTGGGGAGACGTTTGCAACCATCAACCCCGCTACCGGGGAAAAGCTTGCTGAAATCTCCCAGGCAGGGCCGGAAGATGTAAATGCGGCCGTGGAAGCGGCGCGAGCTGCCTTCAAAGGCAGCTGGGGCAAGACCTCGCCTCGGGAACGCGGCAAGTATCTTTTTCGGATCGCTCGCATGATCCAGGAACGGGCACGCGAATTGGCGATTCTCGAAACCATGGACAATGGCAAGCCGATTAAAGAGAGCCGGGATATCGATTTGCCTCTGGTCGCGGCCCACTTCTTTTATTATGCAGGTTGGGCGGATAAACTGGATTACGCCTTTCCCGGCCCGCGAAAAGCCAAGCCTTTGGGAGTCGCCGGGCAGATCATCCCCTGGAATTTCCCGCTCCTGATGATGGCGTGGAAGATCGCGCCAGCGCTTGCCTGCGGAAATACCGTGGTGATCAAGCCTGCCGAGACCACCTCCATCACCGCGCTTCATCTGGCTGAAATTTTGCGCGATGCTGGTCTGCCCAAGGGAGTCGTCAACATTGTCACCGGAGCAGGAGACGTCGGAGAGATGATTGTGAATCACCCGGACACCGACAAAATCGCCTTCACCGGTTCGACTGATGTGGGAAAGAAGATCGCCAAGGCAACCGCGTCTTCCGGGAAGCGCCTCACGCTCGAGTTGGGAGGAAAGGCCGCAAACATTGTCTTTGAGGACGCTCCGCTGGATCAGGCGATTGAGGGGATCATCAACGGGATCTACTTCAATCAGGGCCACGTTTGTTGTGCCGGCAGCCGGTTGCTGGTTCAGGAGGGGATTCAGGAAGAGGTGATTCGTCTGCTCACCAATCGGCTGCAAACTCTGCGGGTTGGAGATCCTCTCGATAAGAATACGGATGTCGGTGCCATCAATTCCGGTGAGCAACTTGCCCGAATTCAGGAACTCGTGGCAGCAGGGGAGGAGGAAGGGGCGAACTTGGTGCAGTCCGGCTGTGCTCTGCCCGACTCCGGCTTCTGGTTCAAACCAAGCTTTTTTACCGGGGTGACAGCTTCTCACCGCATCGCCAGGGAAGAAATCTTTGGGCCCGTGCTCAGCATCATGACGTTTCGAACACCGGAAGAAGCCATCCAGCGGGCCAACAACACTTTCTACGGACTTAGTGCCGGGGTCTGGACTCAGAAAGGAAGCCGGATTCTCAAAATGGCGCAGGAGCTCAAGGCTGGCGTGATCTGGGCGAACACGTTTAACAAGTTTGATCCGGCGAGTCCGTTCGGAGGTTACAAAGAGAGTGGTTTTGGGCGGGAAGGCGGTCTTCAGGGGCTGATGCCGTATGTGAAATTGGATTGAGGCCGGTCGTTCGTTAGTCTTCAGCGAGGCTCACGAACTCGGGAGGGACGTTTGCCGTCAGCCAAACGCCGTTGTCTGAGAGAAAAAAATCGTGGCCTGCATCGTGCATAGTCTGGGTATCGATCCTCAGAACGATCGGCTTGCCATGTCGTTGACCGACTTTCACTGCCGTTACACGATCGCTGCTGAGGTGAACCTGCTGACGTTGACCGGGCAAAATCCCTCGGTCCATGATTGAGTTCAGGTTTCGATCTGCAGTCCCGTGAAACAACTCGCTGGGCGGGGGTTTCGGAACCAAGGCCAAATCCACGGAAACCGAATGCCCTTGGTTCGCGCGAATTCGGTTCCCGTCGTCACTGAAGGCGAATCGCTTTTTGTCATTGGTTGCAACGACTTGCTCCAATTCCTCGCGATTGATCGTTCGCCCCTGAGCATTCATCTTCACCAACAGGTCATTCACCTCAACCCAGCCATGTTCATCCAGGGAAAGACCGATGGTCTCCGGATGATGGCGCAAGACGAGGCTGAGGAACTTGCTGTGTTTGACAAGGTTCTTTTCCATGAGTTGGATGTTCTGCGCGAACGAGCTAACGTTCATTCATAGTCTATCAATGTCGAAAAAATCCCCATCTCAAAATCTCTCTCGCCGTCATTTTCTCGGAGCCAGTGCCGATAACGCTACCTCCATTCAATTTTTTACGAGCAGTGTCCTTATCCAGTCGCCAAACGAGAAGCTGAACCTCGCCTTTGTCGGTGCCGGGGGAAGGGCCGAGGCGAACATCAGCGGCTGCAAGTCGGCCGGAGCAAACATCTATGCGCTCTGTGACGTGGATACCAAAAAGAGCGCGAAAAAGGTCAGCGAAAATCCTCAGGCAAAGTTCTATCCGGACTACCGGGAGATGTTGGAAAAGGAAGGAGACAACATCGATGCGGTGGTCGTTTCCACTCCGGACCAAACTCATGCCGTTGCGGCCATGGCTGCCTTGCAAATGGGCAAGCATGTCTAGTGCGAAAAGCCGCTGACCCGAACCATCTCCGAAGCGCGCGCACTTCGCGATGCGGCCCGGGGCGCAGGGGTGGTGACCCAAATGGGGAATACCGGCCATGCCGCAGAAGGGGCGCGACTCACGAACGAATACATCCGCTCCGGTTCTCTTGGGGAAATCACCGAAGTTCATTGCGTGACGAACCGCCCGATTTGGCCACAGGATGTGTTGCGTGGTGAGGCCAAATCTGCTCCCGACAGCATTGATTGGGACCTATGGATCGGACCAGTTGAGTTCAAACCTTATGCGGACGGCATTGCTCCATTCAAGTGGCGAGGCTACATCGACTATGGAACGGGCGCTCTCGGCGATATGGGAGCGCACATCATTGATCACCCGGTGTGGGCATTCGGCCTGGGCATGCCGGAGAGCGTTGAGGTGAAAGTGGATCGCAAAACGCCGGGCAGCGAACTTGATACTCATCCGCGCTCCTGCGAGATCACCTACCAGTTTCCAGCTACTTCAGATCGCCCTGCCATCAAACTGGTTTGGTTTGATGGAAAAACCTATCAGATTCCTCGTCCTCCCGGCTTGGCTGCCAGTGAAGAGAACATCTCTAACGGCTGTGTTTATTACGGAAGCAGGCATGTGATGATGCATGGCAGCCACGGCGGAAAGCCTCGGATCCTGACGAATCCGAAAGAATTCCAAGCGCCGGAGAAAACCGAGGAGCGTTCTCCGGGCCACTATAAAGAGTGGATTGAAGGTTGTAAGGCCGGCGATCCCAACATGGCGATATCGAATTTTGATGTGGGTTCCCATCTCACTGAATTGATGCTGATTGGCTGCAATGCCTCCCTGGCCGGTGACGGGACAAAGGTCAGCTACGACCCCGAAACGATGAAGACTGGCAACGCAGACGTCGATAAGTGGGCAAACCACGATTATCGGGAAGGTTGGACACTGTGAATCGAAACCCTTTTGAGCGAATCTTGGAGAGCCGCTTTCGACTTTGGGCGGGCTCCTCTTTTGCCTGATCCAATGATGCGCGACGTTCTGAAACTCTTCACTCCGACTCTATCC